>NZ_JANMZH010000176.1:0-10520 GCF_031383065.1 Microcoleus sp. OTE_8_concoct_300
GAGTCGATCGCCACAAAAAAAATCGGAGAATTTTCGATAATCTTTAAGTTAAAGTCCCGCTCTTGACGGATAATTTTTTCAGCTTGCTGGCGTTCCTCAATTTCGACCTGCAAGCGGGCATTGATCGAGGCTAGCTCGATCGTGCGATCGACTACTTCAATTTCGAGGGTGCGGTTGTAGTCAGCCAATATTTGCTCTGCCTGTTTGCGAGCCGTGATATCTGTAAAAACATTAAGAACATAAAGGATATTGCCCGCACCGTCAAACACCGGCAGCGCTCGCACTTCCAAACGAATTTTTTGCCCGTTTCGGCGAATTTCCATATCTTCAGCAATCACCTCGAAGCCACTCAAAGCCCGCACAAACGGCATTTGCTCCGCCGGGTACAGTTGATTAGTGCCTGTTATATAAATTTGATAAGCTTGTGGTAGCTCTTGTGCGGTGGCATCGGGCATTTCTCCCCTACCTAATATTTGCTCTCCCGCCGAATTCATGAAAATAACTGCGCCGCGCGGATCGATCGCCGAGACTCCAACGGGCAAATTTTCTACCAGTTGGGCAAATTTTTCTTCACTTTCTGCCAAAGCTTGAAAAGACTTTTTCAGTTGAGCTGCCATCTCGTTGAAAGACTCGGCTAATTCGCCGACTTCATCAAGCCTACTGACAGCAACAGCGCGATCGAACTCTCTGGCGGCGATATCTTTAGCTGCTTCGTTAAGTCGCCGCAGTGGCAGCGTTACCCACCTAGCTGTCAGCATTCCGGCAATTGTCGATAGTAGCAGCGCCACTAAACAAAGTAAAATTGTACTCTGGGTATTTCTGTTAATTTCCCCCAGAAAATCGGATTTGGGAACTGCGATGGCAATCAGCCAGTTCAAACCGTAAATATCAGAAAACGGCAGCACTTCGACAAAATATTCCTGCCCGTGTCGCCTAAATTTCAGTTGCTGCTGCTGCTTAATGTTACCAAAGCCCCCGAAGTGTTCGTACAAATACTCGGCTGCGGTGCGAATGACAGGTGTTTGGCTGTCTAAAACATTCAGCCGCTGCAGTTGCTGCTTTCGGGAGATATTTCTAAAGAGTGATTCTTGACTCGAACTGGCAACCACCAAGCCCGATCGTTCGATGGCGAAAATTTGTCCCGTTTTGCTAAGCTTGATGCCATCGAGATATTGCTGAAGCTCCGAGAGCGAAAAGTCTACGGCACTAACTCCCAGCAATTTACCATTTCGATCGCGAATCGGTTGGCTGGCAGCAATAAAAACAGTCCCGGGAGTAAAACCCGGATAAATGCTCGTCCAAATCGGTTTGTTAGCTGCGACAGCTTCTTTGTACCAGGGGCGTCGGCGGGCATCGTAGGTTGGCGGTTGTGCCTTTAATTTAGCGGTGCGAGTGCCTCTGCCGTCTGTAGCGTAGTAAGTGCTGTGAAAGTTGGTAGACTTCGAGGCTGCGACAATTTGCAAGCTGTTGTCGCTCGGGTTGCGCCAAATGCCGAGATATTCTCCTGATTTTTCAGCACCGAGGGAAATCCACTCAATGCTTTTAAACGATCGCATTTGCTGCCAGAGGAATTTCTCTCCCCGAGGCTGGGGCCTTTCTAACTGTAAGTTTAATTCAGCACGGTCGATCGCTTCAGCATTAAGTTGATTTACCCAGTGGATAGGTTCGAGAAAAGAAGTCAGCTTTTCTTCAACTCTCTTCCCCGTCTCCGCGATCAATTTCTGGGCGAGCTCTTGGACTGCTCTTTCTCCGTTGCGAAAGGACAGATACCCGACAATCCCAACTGCTGCGACGATTTGCAGCACAAAAGAGGCCACTAGAACGTGACGCAGGGGGATTTTTATTGGGTGTTGAGAAGTTTTGCTCGCGAATCGGGGCAAGGGCATAGGCTGGTGACTAATTGCTCCCTAACACTTTAACTGTTGGAGCCTGTAATTTCCCTTACGGGCGATCGAGGCTGTTGGCTTCCCATCAAAATACCTCCCACACACACACAAATCAGGAGCAAGCACGAGACTTATACAATTTTAGATTTTAGATTTTAGATTTTAGATTTTAGATTAAATAATTGGGAGTGAATGAGGAAGCTCGTGCTTTGGAGTTGGCCGACAGTTGCATTCTTTTTTTTTAACTGGTAGTACGCACTGTGGGCTGAGAATACCTCCGCCATTTTCTTGCTTTGTTCGGTTTCGTACCTCAACCGAACCTGGTTCTTGCCTCAAACCTCGACCATCGAAACTCAAAATCATCCCTTAAATCCGCTAAACAATCCCTTGCCGAACATCCATGGGTTACATCCCTTAAATCCGCTAAACAATTCCTTGCCGAACTTCTGTTCAACAGCTACGCGGAAAATCCCCCGCTTCTCCAAACGGATATAACGAGGGGCGAGAATAGGTATTCTCGGAAAATATAAAGCGGTGGCAGTGGCTTTTGTCGAGCCATTGCCATCTATAGAAGCCATACTGTTTTAGGCTCACAGAAAGATGAAAGAGCCAACTCTGTGCTTTCCGTCAATGCTTGAAGTCAAACCAACCAGTTCAAGCTGGAAGTCAAAGCAAGTCGTAAAGGCCTAGGATTCTTCTTCTTCTCGATCGATTTGGCGCAGGTGAATGTGCTTGCGTCCCAGAGAGATTTCAAATTCATCTCCCGGCTGGAGTTCCATTTGTTTCGTGTAGGCGGCTCCAATCAGTAAGTTGCCGTTAGATTGAACGCTAATCCGATAGCTGGCTGAGCGTCCGCCGCGTCCGTTGCCGTTTTGCTTCCCGTCTAGCTGAATGCCTTCTGCATCAATCAGCGCATTCAGGAATTTCATCATGTTGACCCGTTCAACGCCGTTCTTGGTAACGGTGTAGTAGCCACAGGCTCTAGCTTTTTCTTCCTTGGTAAGGTTCTCTAGGTCTTTGACCTTTTTGATCAGACCTTCGCCTTCAAGGGGTTCGATATTTTTCTTTTTAGCCATTTACTGAGTCCTGAAATATTCAACTGGTGTACGGATTTTTTCTCGGTTGGTTTTTGGCGCAGGCCAAGAAACTTTAGCTTTATAGCTGGTCGTAAAACCATATTACACCGATCAGCTCAATTGTTAACCACTATTATCTAAATATTTTTAACAACGTGCAGTCTTTCTTGAGGAGTAGCTGCAGCTTCGGCGAGCAATCTCTAAACTCGGTAGCATAAGCTATCAGCTATCAGCTAGCTGAATATTTGCCCCGCTCTTAAAATCCCATGAAGTTAACCACACGCGGACACTAC
Organism: Microcoleus sp. OTE_8_concoct_300; assembly: GCF_031383065.1. NCBI lineage: Bacteria > Bacillati > Cyanobacteriota > Cyanophyceae > Oscillatoriales > Microcoleaceae > Microcoleus > Microcoleus sp. OTE_8_concoct_300. Next base: position 3,256 of record NZ_JANMZH010000176.1, read on the forward strand.
AGTGTCAAAGCACTACTGGATCTAAGTTTGCAACCTCGCTTTGGTCCGACATCGGTGAAATCGATAGCGAAGCGACAGGAGTTACCGGCTCCGTATCTAGAAAAATTGCTGATTGAAATGCGACGAGCCGGTTTAGTCCAATCTGTTCGGGGCTCTCAAGGAGGATATCAATTGGCCCGCCAGCCCGCTCAAATCTCTTTAGGACAAATCTTAGAGGCTGTAGGTGAAACTATTGAACCTTTACCTCGACATTTTCCCGACGCGACGCAAGCAGAGGACTGGGTAACATTCAGTTTGTGGAACCGATTACACAAAAAACTTGCCGAAGCGCTGTACAGTATTTCCCTCGAAGACTTATACTATGATGTCCGCAGTTGGCAAGCGGCTCTTGGGGAAGAAACTAGCTTTATCATTTAAATGGTAAGTTCATTCATTCGATCGGCAGCAAGCACACATGGACGCAACACTTGTTACCTACTTTGGCGGCACACGCTGCGGAGCTGTCCGCTTCCGTGTCGCCGTTGACAAACACGAAGCATCTGATTGCAACTGCTCAATCTGTAAAAAGAAAGGATTTTTGCACCTCATTGTGCCGCCGGAACGTTTTACCTTGCGAGCGTGGCGAAGATGTTTTGACAACCTATACATTTAATACAGGAACTCCTCAACATACTTTCTGCCGAATTTGCGGCATTCACTCGTTCTATCGCCCCCGATCGCATCCCGAGCAATTCGATGTCAACGTCCGCTGTCTTGACTCAGATGCCATCCAACACTTTCAGATCCTACCCTTTGACGGTGTTAATTGGGAGGAGAACCTACACTTGCTCCGCGACGAAAGTAATCTCAGCAGTTAAAATTGCCGATCAAAAATCTTGCGTCCGCAAGGGTAGGAGTAGTTAAAACCTGCGCTACCATTGCGAGCGCTCCTGCTCTGACAATTAAGGAAGATGGTTCGGGTCCCCGGATTCATCCGTGGAGCGAGAAAAAAGCTCCTCGCTGCCGTGAGCAAGCCCCCGGATTGATCGGTGGGGTCTCTTTCTTCAATTCTCAAATCTCAAATCTCAAATCTCAAATCTCAAATCGATTGACGGACTATCAAGTTTGACACAATATATAATGATGCCGGATGAATTTCCTGTTTTGATTTTAGCTGCGGTATTAGATTATTCGATCGGCGATCCTTGGGGTTGGCCACATCCGGTGCAGGCGATGGGTTGGGCGATCGACCGCTATACTCGATTTGTCTTTAATATATGGAATAATCCCCCAGGGAAAATGCCTACTGCTGGCGATCGTCCCGCTGGCGATCGGCACAAACTGCTGCTACGATGTGCTGGTACAATACTAGCGATCGGGCTGATTCTAGGCAGTTATACTGTCAGTTGGTCGATCATCCAAGCTGCTAGTTGGGTGCATCCTCTTTTAGGTATAGCCCTACAGACCATTTTGCTGGCAAGCTGTTTTGCCGGTCGCAGTTTGAGGGCGGCTGCGGTAGACGTGTTAGCACCTTTAAATGTTGGAGATGTAGTCAAGGCGCGAGAACGGTTGAGCCTTTACGTCGGTCGGGATACCGAAAACTTATCCTCGCCAGAAATTCTGCGAGCATTGTTAGAAACTGTAACAGAGAATGCAGTCGATGGTGTGACAGCACCGCTATTTTATGCCTTAGTTGGGTTCGCTCTGCCGCATCTATTATTAAGTGTTACCGATCGCCAGATCGATCCTAACTCGATGTGGGCAAGTGCGATCGTCCCCTTGGCGATGGCTTACAAAGCAGCCAGCACATTAGATTCTACCGTCGGCTACAAAGAAGCGCCATACACTGATTTAGGATGGTTTAGCGCCAAACTCGAAGACGTGCTGACGTGGATTCCTTGCCGGCTAACAGTGATTACTTTAGCGCTTATATCTGGCAAACCGATTTACATTTGGCAGATTTGTCAGAGAGATGCTGTTAAAGATGCCAGTCCCAATTCCGGTTGGAGCGAGTGCGCCTACGCCGCCATCTTGGGAGTGCAACTAGGAGGTACAAATTCCTATCGTGGAGTTCTCAAACACAAACCGCTGTTAGGCGAGCCGATTCACCCCATCGCAGCCCAGCAAATTGGCCAAGCATTGCAATTAACTCGGTATTGCTTTCTGATTTGGTTGGGACTATCATTGCTTTTTTATACCTTATTATCTTTGAGTCGCTAACTGATGACCTCACCCGAACAGTCCAGGAGGCATAAATAACGTATTTCTGTCATTGTTCGCGCTCTGCCGCATTGCAATCTGGGCATCTGCTTTTCATCCGTTCAGGGTAACTCCAGCATTCGACAGATATCAGCCACCGACAGAAGCAAAAAAAAGTTTTGACCTTAGTTCAAACCCCCAGATTCATCTGTCAAGTCAATCAAAAATCAAAAATCAAAAATCAAAAATTGTTCGATCCGCCAACAGCCAACAATTAGCTCGCAGCAAGCAATGACTAAAATTATCGAAATTTTATCGCCGGATGAAGTGAGGCGCACTCTCACCCGCGTCGCTTCCCAGATTGTCGAAAAATCAGGGCACCCCTCGGAGTTAGTGCTGTTGGGAATTCATAGTAGAGGAGTGCCTTTAGCTCAAATGTTGGCAGATCAAATAGGAGTCCTCGAACAAGTCAAAGTATGCGTGGGTGCTTTGGATATTACGTTTTACCGAGATGACTTGGATCGAGTTGCGATGCGGACACCGGCTAAAACAGAAATTCCTTTCGATTTGACGGGCAAAACCGTGGTGTTGGTAGATGACGTTATATATAAAGGCAGAACGATTCGAGCGGCTTTGAATGCGGTAAACGATTACGGGCGGCCGGAGAAAATTTGGTTGGCGGTATTAGTCGATCGCGGCCACCGAGAAGTACCGATTCAGCCGGATTTTACGGGTAAAAAGTTGCCGACTGCAAAGGAAGAACAAGTTAAGGTTTACGTTCAAGAGCTCGACGGGCGCGACGGAGTGGAGTTAATTAAGGGTTGATATCATTTCCGGTTACACCGGAATGATGTTGACGGTTGACGGTTGACGGTTGACGCCGTGAACAGTCAACAGTGAACAGTCAACAGTGAACTCGAATTTACTATTCCGAGGCTAACGGATTTGATATGATATCGTTGACCAACGATCGCAATAAGAATTTTCCGAGTGCAGTGCGATCTCAGGAGCGAGTCGATCGACCAAGTGTGTAGTTCGCGATCGCACTTGCGACCTCAGAAACCCGGTTTCTTCGTATATTTTTCGTTACTGGTCGCAAAATTTTCGTAGAAACCGGGTTTCTAAGCTGTTGCGGCATTTAAATTGTATGTCAAAAAAAAATCAAAGTCTTGTGGGGTGGGCGTCCCGCCCGCCCTGAATATACAATTTAAATGCGCGACAGCTTAGCCCCCTATGCGCCCAGGACTGGTATCTGCGAAGAAACCTGGTTTTTAGCCAGCGCGCGGAGCGTCCTGATTTATTTTAAATCGGCAGTGCAGGAGTTGAACCTGCCTGGGGCGAATTATGAGTTCGCTGCCTAAACCGCTCGGCCAACTGCCGTTAAATCGATTTGTTCGATCTAACTAATAATGAATAATAACATAATTTCTCAGTCCGTGCTAGAACTAGAGAACAAAAATCAAAATCTTTAGATCTGCTGAGTCCCGATCGCCTGTTAGCCACTAGACGGCGAGCCGATCGACCCGACAAAGCAGTTTCTAGGACTCGGCATAAACTTATAGGCAATGGCAGTGAATTCGACGGTAGTGCTGACTCTAATTCTGCTCGCTCTGATGTTTGGAGCAGGTGTGACGAGTTCTGTTTGGGGATTTACTATAGGTCGGGAAGCCTTGAAAGGAACGACTCAACCCGATATTCGCCCCAGCAACAATGCTGGCAGCGGCAAGCAGGGAACTCAGGCTACCCAAGACCAAGTGAGCATTTTGAAAGAAAAAGACATTCTCACAACCGTCAAAGCGCGGGTAGAAGGTCGCGATCCAGACAAAACAAGGGCTCGAGCAAATACTAAAGCAGACAAGGCAAGCTCTAAACCAGCCACCGCCAAAAAATCGGTGGCGCAAAATCCCAGCGCCAAGTTTCCCCTGAACAGTCGCGACGGGGGAATAACCTTGGAAGTGAGCGCGTCCAGTCAGCGCAGCAATTCCATGCTGCTAGACGTGAGCATGAAAAATGAAGGCTCCCAACCTGTGAGGTTTCTCTACAGTTTCTTGAACGTCACTGACGATCGCGGCCGGGCCCTGAGCGCGAGTGCCGAAGATTTGCCGGCGGAACTCCCCCCCAACGGGCAGGTGTTTTACGGTACGGTGAGTATTCCCACAGCTTTGCTGGAAAATGCTAAAGAAGTTTCGCTGACACTGACAGATTATCCAGGTCAAAAACTGCAGTTGCAAATATCTGGGATTCCAGTGGCGAAGTAAGATAAAAGGAGACAAAACCTCCTGACGGATTCTCAGGTTCGATCGAGAAAGTTGTTTTAGGGAGCATTGTGTCACTTTTAGGGGCGAGAGTGCAGGAGATATCTGATTTACCCGCGATGACTTTGACAGAGGTGCTGTCGCGGTTGCTGTCAGTGCTGTTGCTGATTGCGATTAATGCTTTTTTTGTGGCGGCTGAGTTTTCGATGGTGACGGTACGCCGATCGCGCATCAATCAGTTAGTGGATGGCGGCGATGTGGCAGCTCAAACTGTGCAATCTTTGCAGCAAAGTATCGAGCGATTGCTCTCGACAATGCAGTTGGGCATCACTGTTTCTAGTTTAGCTATCGGCTGGATTGGAGAAGATACGATTGCCGTGCTAGTCAAATTTGCGATCGGCTATTTGCCGCTGCCAACTTACATCAAGTCTGGGATCGCCCATTCTTTTAGCCTATCAATAGTAACTTTTTTGTTGCTAGCTTACCTGCAAATCGTACTCGGCGAACTCTTTCCCAAATCTGTAGCGTTACTGTATTCCGAACAGCTAGCCAGAAGTTTAGGACCTCCGAGTTTATTGATCTCCCGTTTGTTCAATCCCTTTGTGTCGTTGCTCAATCAATCAACTCGATCGCTCTTGCGGTTTGCGGGCATCGAATACGACCTAAGGCACCGGCCTGTTACTCCCGAAGAACTGCAATTAATTATAGCTACCTCGAGCGAATCAAGCGGCTTGGAAGCAGAAAAGCGAGAATTGCTCAACAACGTGTTTGAATTTGGCGAAGTTTGGGTAGAAGAAGTAATGGTGCCCAGGCCGAGTATTGTCGCACTTCCGAAGACGGCCACCTTTCAAACTTTGCTCGACGAAATGGCGATTTCCCACCATTCCCGCTATCCCGTGACGGGAGATTCTTTAGACGACATTATCGGCATTATTGACTTCAAACAACTTGCCAAACCCCTAGCTCAAGGTTTGCTATCTCCCGATACGCCAATTGTAACTTGGATGGGTTCGGTGAGGTTTGTGCCGGAGATGATGCTGCTGGGGGAACTGCTGCCTTTGATGCAGAGTTCGTCGGAAGAAATTGCGATCGTAGTTGATGAATTTGGCGGCATTTCCGGTTTAGTCACGCTGAGGGATTTGATTGCGGAAATTATCGGCCGCAGCTACGAGTCGTCCGACAGTAAAGAAATTGCTTTGCAAGTATTGGACGATCGCACTTTTTTAGTGCAAGCGCAGTTAAATGTAGATGATGTGAATCAAATATTGAATTTGGATTTGCCAGTAACTGACGAATATCAGACAATCGGAGGTTTTCTGAGCTATCATTTGCAAAGAATGCCGGCTGTTGGGGAAGTTTGGCGCACAGAAAGTGTGGAACTTACGGTTGTTTCTGTGTGCGGGCCGCGGTTGGATCAAATTCAAATCCATTTGTTGGAAGGGGCGGCGGGCGATCGAGCTTTGAGTGCAGTTGCAGCAGCGGATGGGGAAGTTGCGGGAAAAGGTCGAAAGAATAGCGGGTTGAAAGGTGTGGCGAAATTTTCGAGTTAAGATTTGGATGGGGAGGGCGATCGAAATAGCACAACTACTCATACCAAATCTTTTGTTTTCATGCCTTATCTCAATTCCGGTTGCATGGGAATTATTAGCCAAAATTAGGAAACGGCAGTGCCGTTTCCCTACAATTAATCGCCGTAGGGAAACGGCACTGCCGTTTCCTCTATATCATTCCAGGGCAGCCAGAATTGATATCAAACCACTACTGGTGTAGATACTCCATAAGCAATAGCAGTGGGAGGGACTTCAAATCCTATAACTTTTGCAATCAAATCTCCTTTGTAGAGAAGATGAGTATCCAAACCCACCTTTTTGAGAGTAGTACCCATTGCAGCTGTGATTTTATCTCCTTCCTGCCAGTCCATAATTTGTGCATAGTCATTTGCACCGTTGCCCACATAGAAATTAACGCCATTTTCATAAACAATGTATCGAACAAATGAGTTCTGACCGGGAGAATGATACAAGAAATCCACTTCACCAAATCCAATTCTTCCCGCTGAATCTACACCTGCACCGCGAAGGATATCAAAGCCATCACCTCCCATGAGAGTGTCATTGCCAAGACCTCCAAAAAGGTGGTCCTTCCCAGGGCTGCCAAGCAGCCTGTCATTGCCAATTCCTCCATACAAAGAGTCATCTCCGCTATCTCCAGTGAGAGTATCATTGCCAAGACCTCCATACAAAGAGTCATTTCCGCTACCTCCAGTGACAGTATCATTTCCAGGGCCGCCAGCAAGCGTGTCATTTCCAAGGCCGCCTGTGATACTGTCTGCTGCCTTCGTTCCTGCGATCAAAACACCCAATTTTCCCGGACTCAACGGATGTTTGATATCTGGTGCTGTCAGCGGAATGGGCATTAAATTAATTCCAGCCAGAGTCGAATCAATGTTGTACCCTACATCTGCCAATACTTTTAGATCCAACTTGGTAATTCCCGTATAGTCAGGAGAGCTAGGGTTAGCATAATTAACTCCAAGCGTGTATGCGGGTACCATCAATTCTGTAACAGACCGCGTGCTTCCTGCTAGTGTATCTTTAGAGCTAGCAGGGAAATGGTCTTCTTTGCTTGGCTCCAGGGAAAGCGGGACACCATTCGGGGTATTTAATCCTTTAAATATAAGAGGATTATGGTAGTAATAAATATGTAGTGATTAGATATTTATTGGCTCAAGACATAGTTGTAATGATGGATAAAATACCAAATAGCACCAATATGGTTTTCTAACTTTTTAGAAAATGAAAGAGTTTTTCTTACGATCCGAGAAACACGTTG
>NZ_JANMZH010000192.1:0-1836 GCF_031383065.1 Microcoleus sp. OTE_8_concoct_300
TATACGAACCTTATTTAATGCAAATCGGATTTTTGCAGCGGACAAATCGCGGGAGAATGGTAACGGTTGCTGCTAGAAAACACTTAAATTTTATTGAATAAAAAATGGAACGTGGGCATTGGTTATTGGTCATATCAATTACGGTTGCACCGGAATTATAGTTGACTGTTGACTGTTGACTGTTGACTGTTGGCTGTTGGCTGTTGACTAATGACTATTGACTGATGACTTATAACTCTTCTTATAAATTAAGTAGGGGACGAACTCCGCACCTTACCGCTATAAGTAGTGTGAAACCAGTTTTTGCATCCAGGAATGAACTATAGCGGTTCTCAAGAAAGTGAGGTATGCCCTATGCCCTATGCCCTATGCCCTATGCCCTATGCCCTATGCCCTATGCACGTCGGGTACCTCATGTTACTGAGAAAGGCTATAATAACCAATAACCAATAACTAATAACTGCTAATATAAATTAGTTTTCCATCTTTTTTACAGCAGTCAAATCAGCTTTTAAATCATGGGAAACCAGCGACAAATTACGCAATACTTTTTCTCGCTCAGCCGCAATTTTTAGAGCTGTTTCCCAAGTAAAAGTAAAAGAATGAAAAGAATCAGAATCAATTCTATCTTGATCCAAATCCCCAATTACTTGCTTAAAAATATCAAATAACTCTTCTTGCAAGCGATCTAGTTCCTCAAAAGTTCCGGCTTGGCGGATTCTTTGAATCAAATTTAGAATAATCAAATTAAACTTGTCAGCTCGATTTTTTTGTTTCTGCAAAAAGCGCGTTCGCAACTGCCAAAGCCAAGAAACAAAAAGAGTAACAAACGAAAAAGATAAACCGATAACCTCGGAATTTGCTGCTAAAAAATCCGGCTTTTCGCGATCGTAATAAGCCTGAGCGCCCTCATGTATTGGTAGAGAAAAACCACCGCTTCCGGACGGCTGACTAATCATGGCCGCCAAAGAATTAGCAGCCACCAAATTGCGGCGGCGCTCGAACAAAATCCGCGTAATTTCCTTAACTATTACCGGATCGACATCCTGATGAACCAACAGAGTAGCCTCCACCGCAACGGTAGGCAAATCCGTATCTGGTACTGCCGGATCGCCCTTGTAAGTACCCTTAGGAATCAAGTCAGCTTGCAGATAAGGCCCTTTAATTTTTATCGCCGCCGCTTGGTCGATGGGCACCAACTTGCCCCGCGTATTTTGCAGCAAATAGCTAACCAAATCGCTCCCCGGAGGTAGCACCCGAAAAATAGCATCAGCCTCGCCGCTAGCAAACAACTTAGTACCCTCATTCCAAGAGCCAGGAGTAGACTTAAAATCGCTTGGTTTCAAACCGTAATGTTGGCTGACCAACCAAAAAGAACTGTAAGAACCGCTGCCTTTCTCCATCAGCGCAATATGTTTTCCTTTTAAATCAGAAACGCTTTCAATTCCCGACTGTTCCGAAACTATTAAATGAAAAACTTCCTTAAACAAAGAAGCAATTACCCGCGCTTGGGGCACTGCTGGCGTATCGTTCTGGACAATAGCTAACTGAGCCTCATTTGCCTGAAGCCGGCGCATATTTTCGTGAGAGCCTTCAGTCTCAACAACTTTAATCCGCAGGCGCGGATTTTGTTGAATAACTACCTCAGCAATTGCTTGTCCGAAAGGATAATAATTGCCTGTCTTGTTTCCCGTCACTAGGGTTAATTCATAGACTCGCTGCTTGTCTTGGTGCAGCTTCGACCCAAAAGCTCCAATCAGGACAACGCTTAATAGAGCAACGGGAACCAGAAATTTATTTTGCATAGAGGTTGAGACTCGATCGTTAGAATGGCAA
>NZ_JANMZH010000221.1:0-2857 GCF_031383065.1 Microcoleus sp. OTE_8_concoct_300
TTATACCGTATAATTTTTGGTATGTCGGAGGCAATTCCCACTAAAAAACAATCGTTGGCAATTATCTATTGATATTAAATTAACTACCACAAGTTGGTGGGGGGGGCGGCCCGCCCGACCTTTTGGGACGGGCGGGACGCCCATCCCACAAACTTGTGGAAGTTATTTAATTCTCATTCCTAATTAGCCAGCGATTTTCTTTAAGTGTGAATTCCTACGGACATCCCAAACTTTCTCGGGTAGAAACTCCCGTCACGGGATTGACACCATCTGCTTTCTCGCACAGGATAGCCACTTGATAAGCGTCGATAATCGCGTCAGTAAAATCAGCGCCGGAAATTGCAGCATCAAAAAACCGAGTTCGAGTCATAATTGCCTCGGAAAAATTAGCATTCGTCAAATTAGCGCCGTCGAAGGTAACTCTATCTGCCAAAGCACCGGAGAGGTTGGCACCTGACAAGTTGGCATTCAATAAAACTCCCTTAGTCAAAATCGCATTAGTTAAATCAGCACCTTGAAAATTTGTTCCCCGCATTTCAGCAGCGACAAATGTTCCCCCCGCTAAATCCGAGTTGGAAAAATCGCGATCGGACAAATTAATATTTGTGTAATTAATACTTGTTTTCGGCAGGGCAAATGCAGGAGTAGCACTCAGCAGCACCCACCCAAAAGCCAACACTAGACTTAAAACCAGGCTCAGGAAAATTCTGAAAACACTTTTCATGATGATGGGAATGGGGAATTGGGTATTGGGCATTGGGCATTGGGCATTGGGCATTGTTGACTGTTGACTGTGGACTGTTGACAACTGACAACTGACAACTGACAACTGACAACTGACTAATAACTAATTAAAATCGCTTTACCCAATCTTCACCGACGCGAAGTGTCAAGTCAGAATTAATTTCACCCGTAGAAGATGCTTCAATTTTACCGCCGCCTAACGCTTTTTGCAGTAGATTCGCTGCCTCTAAATCGCCTTGCTGAACAATAATTTGACTTTGACGCTCCTTCTGGGGCGAATCCTGCACTACAGATACATTAAAAAAGCCCTGTTTTCTGAGAAATTTAGCAACTGTTTTTGCGGTTGTCGGTTTGCTAGAAGCGTTTTGGACAGCTATTTTGAGGTTTTTGGGCAACACAGACTCGCTGGGATTACGAATTCGTCCTTGTGCCACATCCGGCACGCCCATGTTCAAATATTGTGTGATAATGCGATCGACCCCGACCGTATCTAAAATCCAATAGCTCCTCAAATCCCCTTGTTTTGAACTAGAACTTCCAGGCAACATTACCATTTTAAAAGTATCTCGCTCCAATTGCAAACCGAAATTGGCCAGCGTCAATATTTCCTCATAATTTAGGTTTGTATCCACATATTTTTGCATCAATCGAACAATTTGTGGCAAGCGCACAAATACTGATGGACTTGCGAGGCGGTTCCGAATAGCTTGAATCAAAGATTGCTGCCGCTGAATGCGGCCGATATCTCCTAAACCGTCGTTGCGAAAGCGAGCAAATTGTTCTGCTTGTTCTCCATTGAGAGTTTGCCATCCCTGGGCTAAATTTATTTTTAACTTTTGGGCGCTATCTGTATAGGACATTGCGCGAGGTACAAATACCTCAACTCCGCCCAACAAATCGACTAATTCCCGAAACGCACTGCTGCTGACTCGCACGTATCGTTCAATTCTGGTATTGTTCAGCATACTGCTAACCAATCGCGTCGCCAAAGCTGCTCCTCCCCTAGCATTGGCTTCGCTAATTTTGCTGAAGCTAATGCCGGGTACTTCCACTTTAGTATCTCGCGGAACTGAAAGCAAACTAATAGATTTATCTCTAGGATCGAGGTGCAATAAGAGTATTGTATCGCTGCGACCCTCAAAAATCTTAGGGGAATTGACTGCTGCTTCCGGCACGCGGTCAATTCCCAATATCAAGATATTAACTGGCCGCGACAGGCGGTATCCAGAGCGGTTGGATGATGTATAGTTAAAGCCAGTAGCGTCTAGGACTCTACTGATAACTGGCGGTTCCACCGGAGCTAACAGGGCGGTAATTGCCCCGATTGCTGCGGAGATGGCGGCTGTGAAAACTAGGAAAAATAGCCCAAATATATACACGAATAATTTAGGCTTTTTTCGATATTCTCGATCGACTGGTTTAACAAAGTTGCTTTTAAAGATTGACCAGTTTTTCATTTGCTGTTGATTATTGCATTTTTTCAGCTTTGCAGTAAAACTTGGGCGGTGCTTCTGGAAAGTATTTGAGCAAAGCCGGACACAGCCAGCCTTCAAGATTTTTCGCTTCCCACCGATACCAGTTACCGCCGTATTCTTCTTTCAACCACAGCATTTCTGCTTGATATCCGGGAAATGGATTGACCGAAAATAAGAGCCGGAAACCTTGAGCGGCATTGGGAATGTCTGCGACGAGCACGTTAATCATTTCGGGGACGCCCTGAACAAATGGTTCTCGGACAAGTCCGACTCGCTCGTCGTCAAAAACCCACGTGTACTGTTCGCGATAGGGGTAAATTACCATCATGGCATTAACCATGGTATTCTCCTCTTTTTATTTCGTTTGTTTTGTCGGCGAAAAGGCAAGTCTTGATAAATTATATTCTGTTGCCCCGGAGTTGTGCACTATCCGATTTGACAAACCTGTTTTAACTTAGGAATGAGAATTAAATAACTTCCACAAGTTTGTGGGATGGGCGTCCCCCCCCAGCTTTTAGTTAGGGGGGGGAACCCAAGGCGAAAAAAAGAGTTTGGTGTTTAATTTGGAAAAAGGTGGTGGAACAGTGTTTTAAAATAGGGGTGGGGGGGGCTGGGGGGGGGGGGGGTTGGTTGGTTGG
>NZ_JANMZH010000259.1:0-14634 GCF_031383065.1 Microcoleus sp. OTE_8_concoct_300
GTCGTCTCTTCTACTCCGAAAGGAGATTGAGGCAACCATACCTCATCGGAGGGGCAACCATACCCCTCCACCCCACAAAGGTTTTAACTCAATGTAAAGCCGTCCTAAAAGGACGAGGTTTCAAACCCATATTTCTGATGATAGATTTGACCGGAAAAAATGCTCTTGTTACGGGCATTGCCAACAATCGCTCGATCGCCTGGGGTATCGCTCAGCAGCTCCACAAAGCTGGGGCCAATCTCGGCATAACTTTTTTGAAGGACGAGAAAGGCAAGCACGAGCGCAAAGTCGCTGAACTGGTGGAACCGCTCAATCCCAGTCTGTATTTGCCCTGCAATGTCCAAGACGAGAGCGAAATTGAGTCTACTTTTCAAACCATCGCCGACAAGTGGGGCAAGTTAGATATCCTGATCCACTGTCTGGCTTTTGCCGGCAAGGACGAGCTGTCGGGAGATTTCACCAACACCTCGCGCCAAGGTTTCTCCAATGCTTTAGATATTAGCGCTTACTCGCTGGTGCGGCTTTGTGCAGCAGCTAAACCGCTGATGGCCGAGGGTGGCAGTATTCTGACCCTGACTTATTTAGGCGGCGTCCGGGTAGTTCCTAATTATAATGTGATGGGAATTGCTAAGGCGGCTTTGGAAATGAATGTTCGCTATCTGGCTGCTGAACTGGGCCCGTTAAATATTCGGGTAAATGCGATTTCTTCTGGCCCGATTCGGACTCTGGCTTCGTCAGCAGTTGGCGGTATTCTGGACATGATCCACCACGTTGAGGAAGTGGCGCCGCTGCGGCGGACTGTGACTCAGCAAGAAGTGGGAAATGCTGCGGCTTTTCTGTGCAGTAATCTCGCTAGCGGGATTACGGGTCAAGTTTTGTATGTCGATGCCGGTTACGAAATCATGGGAATGTAACACTTGTCGATAATTTTGAGTTATGTAGGGGCGGGTTGAGACAATAAACTTTAACTATAACAAGTAAGTTTTATGCAAAAGCCGCCCCTTTCGAGAGTTTTGAGTTTTGCATAATTCTCTTAACTAAATACTTGAGAATTAGCGCCGATCGAGCTGTAATCTTCAATTACTAATTATCAATAACTTATGAATGACCCATTGCAAATTATGGAGATAATCGATCGCCCTTCTGTGCCTCCTGCAAGTTCAGTTCAACCAGCTAGGGCCGCCTTGGTGAAACGCACGACACTGGAAACGGATGTCACGGCCAGCCTCAATCTCGACGGTGTGGGAACTTGCAAGGCGTCTACGGGGATTCCGTTTTTAGACCATATGTTGCACCAGATTGCTTCTCACGGATTGATCGATTTGGACGTGCAGGCGATCGGGGATTTGGAGATTGACGACCACCACACGAACGAAGATGTGGGAATTACCTTAGGCCAAGCCCTAGCAAAAGCTGTCGGGGATCGATCGGGCATTTCTCGCTTCGGACATTTCATCGCACCTTTGGATGAAGCTTTAATAGAAGTAGTGCTAGACTTTTCGGGACGGCCTCACTTGAGCTACAATTTGCAGATTCCCAACCAGCGGATCGGCACTTACGATACCGAATTAGTGAGAGAGTTTTTTTCGGCGGTGGTGAACCACACTCAAATGACCCTGCATATTCGACAGTTGCAGGGGGGAAATTCTCATCACATTGTGGAAGCGGCATTTAAAGCATTTGCCCGGGCAATGCGGATGGCGGTGGAAATCGACCCGCGGCGCGCTACTGGGATTCCGAGTTCTAAAGGAGTTTTGTAGAATGTGGTTTGTAGTAGCGTTTGGGCGCTACTACGAATTATCCTCCTCTCCTACAAATCAAAACCGCTGTAAGTAGAGCTGCAGGAAAAAACAACAATATCTTGTAGGGGCGAGTTTAGCCAGGATCTAGGATATATAGCGATCCTCGCATCATTTGTAAATTTCTTACTCCCGGACCGCGAGCTCGGGGAGGGTTGGGGTGGGGTAAAAAATTTATGACTCCTGCAAGGATTGCTATAAGCAAGTTTATGAATCCTCTCACCCGCCCGGTCCATGTAATGTTTATTTGCACCTCCCTACTTATCTAAAATATATCTGCAAGTTAAATTAAAGTCTTAGTTATGCCAACAGGGAAAGTTGCTCAAATATTTCTCGCCCTTGGACTCGATCGCCTTTGATTATCTGGTAAAGATATTGACCTATAGCCTCTCCCAATAATACCGGAACTGCATTCCCAATTTGCCGATATTTAGAAGCTGTTGAGCCATAAAATACCCAGTCATCTGGAAACGTCTGAATTCGCGCGCACTCCCTTACACTCAAAGGACGCAATTCATCGGGATGACACATATCTGTAGCCTTTTGATGGGGACTCGTTGTGACAGTAGGCGACGGTTTATCCCATGCCAAGCGCCGATAAAAACCAACTTTACCGCCTGCAGATTTATAAGCTCCTCCCATTGCTTCTTGCTGTAATTCGCTGGGTAGATACCTCCAGTTTTGACCGGCTGTTAACAGGCGCAGATACTTGAGGCGATTTTCTGAATAAGGGACAAATTCTGGCTGAGAATCTACTAAATCCTTTAATCCCTCTCTAAGGGTCAGCCATTTTCGTTGTTTTCCAGTACCTTTCTGGCTGTGATTTGGCAGCGGCAAAGTAACTGAATCATTACCTTTATAACCAATAAAAATTACTCTTTCTCTAACTTGAGGAACGCCGTAATCCGCAGTATTGAGCAAATCATACACAACTTCATAACCAATGCGTTTCATCTCTGCCAAAATCACTTGTAATGCTGCACCTGGCATCTCATCAGGTTCTAATTGCGGAAAACCTAAACCTCTGCGCCTGTGAGGTCGGTGTCGAATCGGAGCTGACAGCAACCCCTTCACATTTTCCATGATAAAAAAGCGCGGTTGGATTTCGTCAACAATGCGTATGAAATCCATAAATAAGCTGCCGCGCGGATCGCCTACAGACCCGCGTTTTCCGGCTGTGCTGAAGGATTGGCACGGCGGGCCACCCGTCACTAAATCTACTTGATCGGCACGCAAAGGTCTATCTAAACCTAAGATTTGTCCGCCTTCTTCTAATAGAGTTTTGGCGCTGACTTCGCAAATATCTCTCGGTACAGCGCATGGGGATAAATGAGGACGATTTAGAGAGATAGTCTTGGTAGCATCAGGTTCTATTTCTACTAAACTTACTGTCTGAATTCCTGCTTTTTCGAGACCTAAATCTAAACCGTATGCTCCAGCAAAGAGGCTAATAGTTATCGGTTTGTTGTTAATCACAGGTGGGAACCTCAAAACTAAGTATTGCTGGCATTATTTTAGTGAAAATATTCAATTGACTGGTTAACTATAGCAATTGGAGCCTGATTTGTGAATGTTTTTTTAAATGAACCCCACAAGGCGCAGAAGAAGAAAACAGAGAGAAAATACAGCAGATTCCATGTAGATGTATTACAGAGAAACCGGGTTTCGAGCAACAGAATCAGTAATGATGCGAGAACTGTAAAGAAACCCGGTTTCTGGGACGTATTTCATAAACCTGGAATAGGCTGTAAGAGAAGATCAAGCACAGGACTTACGCAGGAGTCATATATTGCAGGTTTGCAGCGCGCACCTTACCGCTAAAATCTAAAATCGGAATTCCCACTCCATCTATCCAAACTTCGTCAAGAATCGGAAAGCATCCAGTACGTGACTCGCGCAAACGTAAGGCGAAGTATTGTAAAAAGCTTGCCAAGCCGCCGCTTTATCTTCGTCGTATTTATCCGCTCTTTCCGGGTGTTTTCCTTGCCAATTCAGACGCACTGCATGACCGACTAATACATCTAAAACGATGTATTCTTCTACTTGCAATTCTGGGTTGCGCTGGCCGATCGCCGCCAACTCCATCAGCGCCTCAATATTGACTTGTCGGTATTCGGGCGCCACAATTTTATTCAGCAAATGCTCGATTTGTAGCGCAAAATTCTTTTCCCCCGGCGTCATTTCCGATAAAATTATATCGCTGTCCAAGCGGTTTCTGCGCTCTAATTTGTCGCCAATTATCAAGCCTTTGCAGTGCCGCAGCAGTCCCCAAACATTCGGATAAAAATCCTTCGGTACGCGATTAACTCCCCCTTCCATCTGCCGCTTCCGGCGCCATCCTCCTGCAGGCATTGTTGGTTCTTCGGAAACTGGCGCTACTACCCATTCAATATCTTTTTCCGGCTGTTTGACGCGCAGGGATTCTTGCTGTTTGAGGATTTGATTCATTTCCTCGTATTCTGCCAACACTTGGTGCAGGCGATTTTTGATTTCAAAGGGACTTAGCTGCATTAAATATTCGTAAGCTTCATTTTGCGTAACTTGCAACTCGCGGGCTAATTCGCTTGTTAAGAGCAAAATAAAGTAGCTAACTCTCAGCGTTAGCAGACCTTTAAATAACTGCGGTTCGGCTTTAATTAGCAAGCCTAGGTAGATGAGAACTTCTTGAGTTAGAACTCGATCGCGAATATCTTCTCCGCAGAATTGGCGAATTTTCTCCATCACTTCCGTGTAAGATCCGGGTCTCGAAATTATCGAATCTTCGCTGTAAGCTTTCCCCACAGCAATCTGTTTTTGCCGCACCAAAATGTCTGTCACCGCATCGGATAAGCTGATATCAACCTTGTCCAGCAAACCTGCGGCATGGCGGATGACTGCCCATTGGATTTTTGATTGCGAACTTTCTCCAGCTTTTGTATAAACTTCGTTGAGCAAATCCACAACTTGTACTGTTTCTTCCGCACCTCCAAATCCTGTATCAAAACTCAACCCTTTGAGGCGAACTAACGTGTGCAGCAACTCAATTTGTTCGTACAAATTTTCTGAATCACGCAGGCTATTTAGCAAAAATTGAGTATTAGTTTCGCACTCTAATTTAAATTCTTGCGTGTGACCCAAAGGCCAAGTTTTGTCAGGATTGTAAGTTAGATAGCTGCGCGTTTCTACCGCACCTGTCACCGGAGATTCGGTAAATTCAAAATCGTGCATGAAATCAATTCTCTCCGTACCAGCAGTCAGCATTAACTGCTTGAGATTTCCGAGTTTAACTGGCGTGTTGTTGCAGTGTCCATCCCGGAGTTCCTTCATTAATTCTAACAAGGCTTCCCGGCCAGTTTCCAGCATCGTGTGAGTCAGCATCAGGGTTACTGTAGGGCGTCCCAACTGATACCAGTGACGGTGAATGTGAGCTATTTCGCTTTTGATTTTAGATACTAGGAAATGGTAATCTAGAGTTAGGTAAAATTCTTGTCTGTCCAAAAATGAGGGGAGAAATACGATCGCCTCATCGCGAATTTTAAACACCCGAGAAGTTGTTAAACTCCGCAGACGCCGCACGGGGCGGCCGGTTAAACCTAATTGGTCGTTGCGTCCAATTTGCGTGTAAATAGCTGATAATTCTTTTGTCTGGCGGACTTGAATTGGTTCTACCTGTTTTGGAGTTTGCGCGGCAATGCCGTTAGTGGCTAATTCTGCTTGCAAATCTTCGTCTTCAGCTAACAGTGCAATTTGCACTAAAGGTTCTCTGTGCGGGCCCACTGACAAATGCCTTCCCAGCGGGTCGATATCGCCCACTGCGATTAATCCTTCATTTAGCAATTGACCGAGAAAATACAGACTTTGCGCCCAAACTAGGGGAATATTTTCATTGGGTAAGCGCTGCTGGCTGCGGGGATTTAGCTTTTCTGCTTCTATATTTTCGGCGGGGACGTAGTACAATTCGGGTAGCAGCGGCAAACCAGATCGATCGACTGCTAGAGATTCCAAACGCTGCTGGTACTCTTGCACTTGGGCTTGATTTCCCTGAAATATGCCGTCCAAGAACAAATAAGTAAAAAATAGTGGCCACTCGCATTCAATGTGCTCGAACTGCCTTAATTCTGTGGGTTCGTAGTGGAGGCGATCCGCATCTTCCAAAACTGTTTGGTGTCCGTCCCGCAGAAACCGCTTGCAGCCGTAATTTCCTTGCAATTTGTCAATAATCTTATTCCGAGTCCGTTCTATTAATTCTCGGTCTTCAACAGCAAAAGCCGGAAAACTAATCACGCTCAATAAAGCGGCATCTACTTCTTTTGAACTAGATTCGCGAGGCAAAAGCGATTCCAAAGTTACCCGGCTTCTAGCAATTTCGTCTGGCAAAACGTGAATTACTGATGCTTGAGAGCCTTGAATTCCGAACAAATCCAACCCATTTATTGCTTCCAGTGCTGCTTTTGCCATGCCAACTGAACTGGCGTTCAATTCTGCATTGCCGCGATTGATTTTATGGCCTCTTTCCCAAATTCCGTAATCCGGCGTGCGGTAGGCTCTACCGATGTAGTAAACTAAATTTTGTACGAAATTGACTTCATCTATTGTAAAAACTACGTGCAACCCGGAAGCCGTCATTTGAGCAAGAATTAACAAGTATATAGATGTAGCGTCTAACTGTAAATGTCCCCACTTGTCATCACCGACAACAATACTTCCAGTTTGAGTATTGTATTTAGCGTGCAGGGCATCTAGCGGCGACTGACTATTTTTAAAACGTTCTACTTTGCTCGATTGCTGCATCTGAGCAAACAGCAAGCCGCGCATGAGTTTGACTGTGCTGTGTTCGAGTTCAAATGTTCGGCCCTGATCGCCATCAATTTTGCGGTAAGCTAAACCCAAACCCCAAACTGCTAGAATGCTGTACACGTTGTCGCGCACCCAGGCATCGGTGTAGTCGCCGTGAGCGTTAACGGCGGTACTCGCCGGCAGCAAACCGGTAATTGGGTTCTGACGCTTGAGGATGATGGTTTTGATTTGCTGGTAGTAATAATCTAACCTGCTTTGCCGCTGGGTTGTTGCGATCGCCATTTCGTTTTCCTTCTTTTTCCTGATGCGCGCAGAATTGCGGTGAATAGACTTTTAAATATATCCGATATGAGATCATTTTTCAAGTTCTGCAAACACAAAAAGGTAATTGCCATGTCTAGCCGCCACAACAATAACAACAGCGTTCCTTTCGTGAAAGTTGTCTACTCTAGAGTGAAGATTAATGGTAAATTTGAGCTAGTACCGATGGAATGGTACGCCGACGGCTCTGTTAAAAAAATCGAACATTAATGCTCGATCGCACTTTACACGAAAACTCTAAGAGACTAGCACGCCGCGTACCCAAAACTCCGTTTCTGGCTCACTGAATGATGACTTAACAGACTTTGGGTGGTACAAACCGATTTTTTTCGTCCCAGACTGGTCTAGCATTGAGCCCCAATCTAAGCTAATGTAAACAACTAAATGTGTAGGAATATTAAACAAAAAAAAATGGAGCTATCAAGCCCGAAATTTTCAGTTCTGGGACTACCAGTTCACATATTAGATGATTATCCAGGTTGGCTGATGGAGCGCCTGCATCAAGGGTTAGGAAGTCACGTCGTGACGCTGAATTCTGAAATGGCAATGCAAGCCGAGCAATATCCGGCTTTAGCCGATGTAATTCGCTCTGCTGAACTCGTGATCCCCGACGGTTCGGGAGTGGTGATGTACTTGCGAATGCGCGGCAAAGTGGTGCAGCGGTATCCGGGGATTGAATTAGCAGAATCCCTGTTACAACAAGCCGGAAAATTCCCGGATTCGGAACCCGTATTTTTTTTTGGAGGTTACCCCGGAGTGGCGACAGCAGCGGCGAAAACTTGGCAGCAAAAGGTTAAGGGATTGTCGATTGCTTCTCAACACGGCTATGTTTCCGCCGAGGAAGAAAAAGAATTCCGTGAAAGCCTCAAAAAAAATCAGCCAAAACTGATTTTTGTAGGCTTAGGAGTGCCGCGCCAAGAATTTTGGATTGCCAAACACCGACACCTTTGCCCTCAGTCAATTTGGGTGGGAGTAGGCGGCAGTTTCGATATTTGGGCGGGAACAAAAACCCGCGCGCCGGCTTGGTTTCGCAACAATCATTTAGAATGGCTGTACCGCCTTTATCAAGAACCTTGGCGGTGGCGTAGGATGTTAGCTTTGCCGCAATTTGTATTGAAAGCTTTTGGGGATTTTCCACATAAAAAGCTGCCCTAATAAAATAGGTTTGTAGTGAGGACTAAATTTCTCATAAAATTCTGAAGACTTCAGTCCTCACTACGCACCAATTGCAATTAGACAATATAAGGAGAATCGATCGCCTTAGCCCGATTAATTGCCACCAATGTCTGGTAAATCAAAGCCAAAATCTCAGCGCGGGTAATGTCCCGCAGCGCAGAAAGCCGATCGCGGGAATGATAATTAACTACAATCTTCAAGCTAGTTGCTGTGGCGATCGCACTCACAGCCAAATTACGAATCACGGATCGATCGCTGTAAACTTTCAAAGAATCAGGATTGCCGGCCTTAAGTTCCAAACCGTTAACCAAAGACACGATCGCCTCACTCTTAGTCAAATTCTGATTCGGGCCGAACTTCAACCCCGGAAACCCCGACAAAAACCCCCCCGAGAAGGCCGTTCGATCGCACTTCTCACCCAAAAACTAGCAGAAACATCAATAAAATTTGTAGCCGGCACCCTCGGAATCCGACTAAACGCACTCACAAACAGCGTCGCATATTGAGCGCGGTTTAAACTGTCATCAGGCCTAAAAGAACCGTCAGGAAAACCGCTAATTATATTAGCCGCAGCCAAAGCTTCAATAAACTTCTGTACCCAATGTCCAGAAATATCGCTGAACACCGCACCTCCGATATTTGGATTGCCGCCGCCCTTTCTCACCGCAGCTTGCACAGCATTCACTTTCCCGTAACCAAACCAATCGCTGCGATCGTTGTTAGGATCTTGAAACTCTCGGGTCCCAAGACACTCTCGATTCTTAAGAAATTACTTCCTTAACATCCCAGAGAGACAACTGAATGCCCTCTGGGGGAAGAGCCCACACTTGGAGAGTGTCCCAGGTCGGTTTGCTTGGTTGTACCATCAGAAATATTCCTGTTTAATTTTGATGTAGATTTATCAAACATATTTATAAGCTGTCAGGGAGGTTTTTACCCTGAGGGGTTTGAAACTGTAACTAACAGCGGTAGGGTGCAACCTAAGCACCTTACATAACTCGATTAGTCCCCCTCTGCTGAAACGAAAGTTTGTCTAGTAGCGGTGTCCAACGCCGATTTTTATTCGATCGCGGCGAGTTTTTCAGATAAACACACCAGGATTAACATTGAAAAATTCTCCCAGCGCCTTAGCTTGGGCTTTGCTAATCGCCCGTTTACCATTAACCACCTCAGAGACTACTCCTTTGGAACCAATCACGCCCACTAAATCGGCTTGTTTGAGTTCGCGAACTTCGATGAAATGCAATAGAACATCCCGGGGAGTCACTTCTGGATCTGGGTAATATTTTGATTCGTATTCTTCGATCAACAGCCCCCAGAGACTCAGTAAAGTTTCTTCTTCTACTGTTAATTCTTCCTTAGACATCAGAAAATCGACTTCTGCGAGGGCAATATCATTATCTTCTTCGTTCAGGATTGGCTTAGGCTGAGATTTAGCCAGCAGTTTACCGTAAGCTGTTTTTTCAATTGTGATGTTCATTTCTCATTCCTTATGCTTGCTTACTTAGACAATGGTTCTCAAGTAGAAGGTGGGTGTTTGTTTCTCAGTCTCATGATTTTGACGTTGGGACTAAATGTTTTGGATTTATTGAATACATCAGGGACTCTGTAATGAGTCCCCGATAGGTTTAGGGGAAATCAACCTATTTTCTGTTTAACTTCATCTTGATCATTCCACTTAATTTTGTCATATTCGGTATGGGTTAAAAACTTTTTAAAATATATAATTCTGGCTGTATAGTTGATTTTTACGATTAATCTATACTGATTGCCTTTAATATTAAATATGGTATATCCACAGACTAGATCGACCGATTTGGAATATCCCTGTCGAATCTCTTCTAGTGATTCCCAATCGTTCTCTTTGATAGCCTTGCGCCAGACTGCGATCGCAGCCTTGGCATCGTCGGAGTAGGATTCGATCGCACTCTCCAGATTTTTCTTGGAAATTAGTCTCATTCCAGTACCGTTTTTTACACGACACCTCTATGTTCTCACAATGCGAACCTCCAGTCAAGTCTCTACTTGGATTTTTCCAAAAGAGCCTTTCTCGCGATCGCGCCCCCTTTGACATTTCAACAAATTTGGTTTACACTTAGCCGGTTGCGATCGCCAATGGTAAGATCGGCTCAAGCTAAATATTTTTTTAAAGCGCACAGGCGCAAAGTAATTTCATGGTATACTCTGGAACTGTTTGTTGGCTTCGCTCCACTGCCCGGATTACGATCGGGGCGATCGCAGCTTTTACCCTGTTGCAACCGCTCCAAGTCCAAGCACAACAACCTTCTGGGCCAGAGAACCAACCGCAAGTCGAATCTGGGGACGACCCCACAGACCCCAACAATCTCCGCCCTCTGACGCAAGACAGCAGCCTGCTGAGTGTCCAGGGAGGTCAGCGTTTGATGACAGAAGCCAGCAGTGCTATTTCCGATCAGAATTACGCACTCGCTACTCAAAAACTCCAAGAATCCCGCCAAATTTTCAATCAACTGTCCAACTTTTACCAACAACTGGGGAGCAGTTTTGCCGGAATTGACGTCCGCTTGGCCGAAAGCCACCGCACCAAAGCTGTAGAAACAGCCCAAATGCGCGACGAAGCTACCTACCGGCTGGCGTTGGTACACCGGGCACAAAATAAACCCGAATTGGCTGTGCCCCTGCTGATTCAGATTATTCGATCGCAGCAGCCAACTCGCGACTTGGGCAAGAAAGCTTACCAGCAGTTACTGGAATTGGGTTTTGTGGATGCGCCCTATCCCCGGCCGGCCAGCGCTCAACCGCGATCGTCTAACAAATAGTTCCACTAAAATCTAAATTACAGCCGTTTATTACAGAAACCAATGGTTACACCGTCTCAAGTAACAGAAATGATTAAGGCAGGGTTGCCCGACGCTAAGGTACAAGTTGACGATTTGACCGGCGGCGGCGACCACTACCAAGCGAGAGTAGTCTCTGCCGCCTTTGAAGGAAAAAGCCGAGTACAGCAGCACCAAATGGTCTACGGCGCTCTTAAACAGGCAATGGCTAGTGAAGCCATCCACGCTTTGGGCTTGGAAACCTTAACTCCCGCAGAATGGGAAGCGAAAAGTCAAGTTGCTTAATTGTTGAGTAGCAATTGGCGATCGCAAATTTGTGCTTTTGTCAATAGTGGGTTAAGAGACAACTACTACACTTACGCACAAAAACCAAAGAAACCGGGTTTTTCAACCGGAATCTATGGCTGTAACGAGAGATTTTCGTAAAAAACCCGGTTTCTGCCTCAGTCAACGTTTAAAATTTTTCAAACAATATTAGGAGCTACCATGAGTACAACAGCACATGAAAGAATTGACGAGTTGGTTAAGCAAAACAAAATCATGGTGTTTATGAAGGGCAATAAGTTAATGCCCCAGTGCGGCTTTTCTAATACTGTGGTGCAAATTCTCAATACTTTGGGAGTGCCTTACGAAACTGTTGATGTTTTAGCAGACCAGGAAATTCGTCAAGGCGTTAAAGAGTATTCCCAATGGCCGACCATTCCCCAAGTTTATATCAACGGGGAGTTTATTGGCGGCTCGGATATTATGATCGAGATGTATCAAAAGGGCGAATTGCAAGAAGTTGTAGAAGTCGCTTTGGCTTCTTAAATACAACGAAGGGAAAGGAGAAAGAAAGTTTTGAGTTTTGAGTAGGGAATTTTGAGTTTTAAATTGTGCGTTAAAGACTTAAAAAAATCTTAGTTCGGAACTCATATCATGTCCTCACGATTAACCATAATATCCCGGTCGGGGCGGGTTTTTGAGATGGGAGATTTTTGGCAGGTATTGTTGGCTCACGGGCCCCTACAAAAATCGCGGTCCCTCGACCGGACATGATATCAAAACTTTCCCCAACTTCTAACTTTAACAACAGTAGGGCGGAGACGGCCCGCCCTACTAAATATCAATTTTGAAAGGACAGATTGCAACTTTCTGACGGACTCTTATACCAAAACCGGGTTTTCTGACCTCTTCAATCATTCTGGTAATAGCTCTTGGTATCAAAAAAAGCCATTACCAATTACCCAATAATCAGCGGGTTTATTAAACCAAATTTGGTATTAATAGTAGTCGGATTCAGTTTGTGTCTGTGGCATGGCAAAATTGGAGGGGTCGTGAATGTAACGCGCTGCTTCTTCCTCTAGTCGGTGAATCAGATAGGGTTCCAGACTGTTGGAATGCCGCAGGGCGGCTAAATAGCCGTCTAAGTAAAGCCGCAGGTCATCGAAGCGATAACCTCTATTCCACATTTCGACGAGGGCGTCGGTGAGTTTTTGGTAGTGCCTGATTGTTTGGGTGTCTTGTAGCATGGTGTGAGGTTGAAATCCTTTGTGGTTTGTATAATGACGGCGGGATTTAGGAACGGCCTGGATTGATGCTGATTGGCTCAGCTTGAGGCTATTTCTAAATAAAAGTTTTTACCCTGCTCAACAGGCTACCCTCCATAAAAAATTTCACTCGCTGCAATGCAGTAGCTCGACTTTTTTGCCCGCACCTAGATAATCCGCCGTGCGTTTAATTGAGTCGGGATGTTGCTGAATTTTGCGGTCAAAGTGGGTGAGTCTTCCAGCTACCGAGGGAACGGTTGGAGGAATTCTAGTTTCCGTTGCGCGATTTGTCAACCTCCTATGGGTGGCGGTTCGGCGAGGGGGATCGGTTGTGGCAGGCGGTTGGGCCATGGGATCTATCGGCTTTACACTGTCTTATTTTCATTGTAAGCTTACCGCCAGAATGATTTAACCTTTCTCCAGGCTGACCCTCTCAAATTGACCAAATCTTTAAAATTACTACCCTGGGTTTGTTCTTGGCTTTAAATGCAGCTCATGCTTGAGTAGCGATGGTTACAAAACCTTGACAAAAGCTCTGTTAACCTGGTAGCCATTAGTGATATGGGAAGCTCGCCTCTGTGGAATCTGCAAGTATTTCAATTGTTGAAGGGAATCCGCACCTGCGATCGCTCTTGGGCTGGCATCTACAGCAAGTCGGTCACTGGGTGCACCAGTCAGCGGATATCAGTCACGCTAGGGAAATATTTTTCAGCCGCCAGCCAACCCTAGTCATTCTCGATGCTCAATTGTCGGATGGGGACGGTTTGGAATTTTGCCACTGGCTGCAACAGCAGCAGCAGTCGCTGATTTTGATGCTGTCGGCGCGGAATTCGGAATCGGATATTGTTGAAGGTTTGAAGGCGGGGGCAGACGATTACCTGACTAAACCCTTTGGGATGCAAGAGTTTATGGCTAGGGTGGAAGCTTTGATGCGTCGCAACCGCACGATGCTACCGCCGGCGACGCTGGAGTGCGGGCTGCTGAAAATTGATTTGGTGCAGCGCCGAGTCAGGTTGTACGAGGAACATATTGAGCTGACTCCCCAGGAATTTAGCCTGCTGTACGTGCTAGCTCAAGCTGGAGGAGTGCCGCTGTCGCGATCGGATTTGCTGCGTCGCGCCTGGCCCGATGCTATTGATAACCCCCGGACGATCGACACTCACGTACTCTCTCTGCGGAAAAAAATCGAAATCGACCCGCGACAGCCGAGCCTGATTCAAACTGTGCGGAATGTCGGCTACCGACTAAATCTGGAGTTGTTGAATAATGCCAATCAACCGCATTCACCAGTGCCGAAGGCGGTGCTTTCTTAGAGTATTAACTAGGTCATTGCAAAAAAAACAGTTGTAAGGTGTCGCGCATTTAAATTGCATATTCGGGGCGGGCGGGACGCCCACCCCACAAGAGTTTTATTGTTTTTTGACATACAATTTAAATTCCGAACAGCTTAAGGTGGGCGGCCGGGCGCAGGCTACAAATCCTGTTTATGTTGCGAATTGATTGGCGATCGCATCGGTTTTCGCTGCCATAATAAAGTCATTGCGGTGCAGTCCAGAAATCGTGTGAGTCCACCAAGTAACGGTAACTTTTCCCCACTCGGTTAACAATGCCGGGTGATGTCCTTCGGTTTCTGCAATTTCACCGACGCTGTTTGTAAAGGCGATCGCACTTTTGAAATCGGGGAATTCGTAGGTGCGTTCTATTTGGGGAACGCCATTTTTTTCGATTAAAGTCCAGTCAGGAATTTGAGGTTTGAGTTGGACAATTTCGTATGCTGTGACGCGGGTAGAGTTTGGGTGGCAGGCGACACAGCGTTCGTTTGATAAAGGTTCCATAAATTGGGTGTTAGCGATCGGATGCTTAAAGATATTAGAGACATTTTCTACTCGCAGCAAGTCGCAGGGCGCAACGTAACTAGCTAAAGAGGTAGATGCGATCGCTGTTGGGCTCGGAAGCGATCGCACTTGTTTCCAGTTATTATATAGCAATCCTAAATCATTTGTGAATTTCTTACTCCCGGACCGCGGGTTCGGGGAGGGTTGGGGTGGGGTAAAAAATTTACGACTGTGAATTTCTTATACCATTTTTCTAAAGATGTGCTAGAGATAAAGAATGTAAGATCCAAGACCATCCTGTGAGAAAACCAATGACATTATTTGTTAAAGATGATAAAATTTCCTGAACTTTTACGCGGAGTTCGTCAAGATTACTAAAGAC
>NZ_JANMZH010000260.1:0-13120 GCF_031383065.1 Microcoleus sp. OTE_8_concoct_300
AGTCACGAAACAGGCGATCGCGAAATGCTCCCTTTTCTCATAGACATGGCTAATTTATATGAACAATTTGTCGCTGAATGGCTCAAAGCAAATACACCAAAAGGCTTTTTTGTCAAACAACAACACCGAGTCACCCATGACCAAAACTATTTCGATCGCATTGACTTACTCCTAGGCGATCGTGAAACAAAAAAAGTCCAATACGTCCTCGATACAAAATACAAAGCTGCCGATAAAGTAGCCAATAATGACATTCATCAAATAGTTGCTTACGCAAATGCGTTAAAGTGCCAAAATGCAATTCTCGTCTACCCGCAAAACCTCAAACAGCCACTAGATATAAAATATGACGATATCCGAGTTCGCAGTCTAACTTTTTCCCTAGATAGCGACCTGAATGAAGCCGGAAAAACCTTCTTAACCTCTCTACTTCCAAACACCCTCCCCTAACTCTACTCTGCGCCCTCTGCGCCCTCTGCGGTTCATTTCTCCACAAAAAAAAGAGGCGCGATCGCGCCTCCCAAATCTTTCATGTCAGGGTTCTAAACACTAACAGCCACTTTCGCTTCCTTCGCAGTCAACTTCTCGTAAGTCGCCCGCATCTTCAATCCCACTAACACTTGGAACAAACCAGTTCCATTGTTAGAACCAGGATATTCGCGGTGCTGGAGCAACAAGTGAGTTAACTCGCCTTCATACTTCGCAGAAGTCTTGCTCAAATGGCTTTCGATGTAAATAACTTCTTCGAGATTCTCGAATTGACCATCTACTTCCAAAATCGAGACTTCGTGACCGTAGAAAGCGTCGGGCCCGTAGTACATCTTAATTCCGGGATAGGAACAAGTCAGCTTGCGGCCGCAAGGAACCCAGTTAATTGTTGAACCTTCGTCAAACAAATACGCAGACTCAAAATTGGCGATGCCTTCGCGCTGGATCATCTGCACACGCAGAACCTTCCGCTCCTTGTCATCTTTGATCAAGTTGGTCGGCAACACTTGAATTACCACATCAGCATATTGCTTTTGCGGGTCAATGTAGGCGGTAAAATCCGGTTTGCGAGCATTGATCGCAAACAGCACGTCTTCGTAACGGTGGCCCCGTTCCGCCATGTCGCGCTGGATTTTCCAAGCAATTTTTACCTCGTCGCTGATGTCGAGGTAGACGCTGAAGTCGAGGAGCGATCGAACTCGCTCGTCGTAAAGGGGATGCAGCCCTTCAATCACAATCACGTGATTCGGCTCTACCCTTTCGGGCGGGTCGAGCAGACCGGTTTCGTGGTTGTAAATCGGCTTGTCGATCGCGTGACCTTCTTTGAGGGCCTTCATTTGCTCAGCCATCAGGTCAAAATTGTTCGCTCTGGGGTCAAGGGCTGTAATCCCTGTTTCCTTGCGCTGCTTGCGATCGAGACAATGATAGTCGTCAAGGCAGATTACAGTAACGAAATCTTCCCCGAACAAATCTGTCAATCGGCGCAAAAAAGTAGATTTTCCGCATCCGGAGTCTCCGGCAACGCCAATTAAAACCACGCGATCCGGCTTACTGGTCATAGTTTCCCTCTAACAAAATCACTGTTTACTAACTAACTCAAGTCTAGATTCCACAAAATTTCAGCCCCCAGATAGCGACAAGCAGGCTTTGTGCGGCTTTGCTACCCCGCGAGGATCGAGTTCTCACCAGCATACAGCAGTCTGTTGACTGCCTGCCCGGGAAGACCCAAGCAATCTTCAACGCAAGTAATTAATAGCTTGTAAAAGTATAGTCATTTATGTATGACATGGGAGGCGTGAATCCCTCCCCTTTCTTTTTTACTTCGAGCGGATTGACCCGCCTGGGCTGAACTACGCAGCTCCCTATCCCATCGCACAAGGCATTTGGGATTGCTTGGGGCATAAGATCGTAATATCTATTAACACTAACTTTAGTAGTTGATCTTACCAGAATGCGATCGCCCACTACAAGCTCAACGTCGATAGATTTTAGATTTTAGATTTTAGATTTTAGATTTTAGAATTGACCCGTCAGTCAGCCTGGGAGTCATAAATCCAGGATCTTGTACTTGGCTGCTTTCGGTCAATAGGAGCTATTTGTTGCCCGATGCCACACTCCATCACCGGTCGGCAATCAAAACGACTTATCGGGGCAGATCCCCCGATCGGGTAAAATATTGGCAGTACGCAGACAACAATAGCTATAGGTCAACAGCCGAACGCCTGACGGGCTCGGTGAGCGCGGCGTTCGGCTAGTAGGGATTGGATACGCGAGCGATCGCAACTTCAACATTCCTGCCGGCGTGACGAGGCCCACAAATTGGCGCGGCCAATTAGTCCCGATGGCCTTAAGAAAAAAGTAAATTGAGTCTAACGTCACATTCTCTTTCTTTATAACTCTGTATCGTGAAGGAAAATCAACAAATGTACAGCCCAAGCTTATCTGGTGGAGCGGCCAATTCAGAATCAGGCAGCCGCATCTTTGTTTACGAAGTGGAGGGTATGCGTCAGAGCGAAACAACTGACCAAACAAGTAACCCGATTCGCCGTAGCGGCAGCGTATTTATCTCCGTGCCCTACGATCGCATGAATCAGGAAATGCGCAGAATTGCTCGCATGGGTGGCAAAATCGTCAGCATTCGCCCCTCAAACAGCGCTCCCGAAACTAATAATGGCAAAGTCGCACCAGAAGCAGGGCTACAGAGTCAGAAATCAGGAGAAACAACTAAGCCCATGACTCAAGCAAAGGAAAAAGTTCAGGTTCCTGTTAACCTCTACAAGCCGGCCAATCCCTATATTGGTAAGTGCATTTCTACAGAAGAATTAGTCAGAGAAGGCGGCGACGGCACAGTCCGCCACGTCACCTTCGACATTTCCGGAGGCAATTTGCACTATCTCGAAGGTCAAAGTATCGGGATTATTCCCGATGGGACTGATAAAAACGGCAAACCTCACAAAATTCGGCTTTACTCGATCGCCTCCACCCGCCACGGCGACCACCTCGACGACAAAACAGTCTCCCTGTGCGTCCGCCGGCTGGAGTACAAACACCCGGAAACTGGCGAACAAGTGTTCGGCGTTTGTTCGACTTTTCTCACCGGTTTGGAACCGGGGGCTGATGTCAAAATTACCGGCCCCGTAGGCAAGGAAATGCTGTTGCCCGACGACGAGGAAGCCACCGTGATTATGATGGGTACCGGTACGGGTATTGCTCCTTTCCGGGCTTATTTGTGGCGGATGTTCAAGGAAAACAATCCGGATTACAAATTCAAAGGTTTAGCTTGGCTATTCTTTGGAGTTGCTTACACTCCCAACATTCTTTATAAGGAAGAGTTGGAACAATTGCAGCGCGAGTTCCCCGATAATTTCCGCTTGACTTATGCCATCAGCCGCGAGCAAAAGAATGCTGAGGGCGGCAAGATGTACATTCAAAACCGGATTCAAGAGAACGCAGACCAATTGTGGGAATTGGTTCAAAAGCCGAATACTCACACTTATATCTGCGGTTTGAAGGGTATGGAAGGCGGAATTGATGAGGGAATGTCGGCTGCAGCTGGCAAGTACGGCGTTGACTGGGCTGCCTATCAGAAACAGTTGAAGAAAGACCACCGTTGGCACGTTGAAACTTATTAATCTGTTACCTGATTTAATCTGATTTGTAGGGGGGGCTTGGCTCGCCCTACAATTGTTTTTATGGCAATAATTTTTAGTAATTCATATTGCCAAAATAGATGTTTTTTGGTAAGGTATCCCGTGCGAACCCTACAATTACAATTGAATATTTTGCGTAAGGTGCGCCCATAAGCCCCCTACAATTACTGGGCACCCTACAATACTATTTTGATTGCTCCGGTACGCCAATAGCCTACAATGGTTGTGGCTTCATTGAGTTTCTACGGGTCAAAGTCGTGGCTTTCAAAATTGGTTTGTTAGGTTTGGGTACAGTTGGCGCGGGAACAGCAGAGATTTTGCTCTCCCCAGACGGCCGCCATCCGCTGTTGCAGGAATTGGAAATCTATCGGGTGGGAGTGCGCGATATTTCTCGAACTCGGTCTTTACAATTGCCAGAAAATGTGCTGACAACTGACCTAGAAGCGATCGCAACAGACCCGGAAATTGATATTGTAGTAGAACTGATTGGCGGATTGGAACCGGCGCGATCGCTCATTCTGCAAGCTATTGCCAGCGGCAAGCACGTCGTCACTGCCAACAAAGCAGTTATCGCCCGCTACGGTAATGAAATCTTCGAGGCCGCCAACAAAAAAGGCGTTTACGTAATGCTAGAAGCTGCTGTCGGCGGCGGCATTCCAGTCATTCAAAGCCTGAAACAATCCTTAGGTGCAAACCGCATTCAAACTGTCACCGGCATCGTCAACGGCACAACTAATTACATCCTGACGCGGATGCAAACAGAAGGCGCAGACTTTGCCGAAGTGCTCGCCGACGCCCAGCAATTAGGTTATGCTGAAGCTGACCCCACAGCAGATGTAGATGGATTAGACGCCGCCGATAAAATTGCTATTTTAGCCTCGCTAGCTTTTGGTGGACGCATCAAATTAGCAGATGTTCATTGCGAAGGTATCAGAAAAGTTAGTGCTGCTGATATTGACTACGCCGACAAGCTGGGATTTGTGATTAAATTGTTGGCTATTGCTCAAGAAACCTCCCACTACAATGGCAAGCAAGCGGAGGCAGAAAGCGAACTGCTGTCAATTCGAGTGCATCCTACTTTTGTGCCGAAAACTCATCCGCTGGCGAGTGTCAACGGGGTTTACAATGCAATTTTAGTCGAAGGAGAGCCGATCGGGCAATTGATGCTGTACGGGCGCGGCGCCGGTGCCGGTCCCACAGCTAGCGCCGTAGTATCCGACATTATGAATGTGGCGGCCATCCTGAAAACCGAAACTGTTCCGATTCCCCATCCTTTGCTGAGTTGCAGTCACCAACACTACTGCAAAATTGCTCCGATGCAGGAACTTGTTACTCGCTTTTACGCCCGTTTTCTGACGCGCGATACTCCGGGGGTAATTGGCAAACTCGGCACTTGTTTCGGCAACCACGAAGTTAGTTTGGAATCAGTTGTGCAGACGGGAATTCACGGCGATTTAGCAGAAATTGTCGTCGTGACTCACGATGTTAGGGAAGGTAATTTTCAACAAGCACTCGATGACATTCGCGCGATGGAAGGAGTCGATAGTATTGCTAGCACGTTGCGAGTTTTGTAAAAGTGATTTGCTAGGGGCGGGTTTCACATAGAATATTTGCTAATAATTGACAATCTCTAAAACTACCCCTCTCACTGTATTCTCGACCTCTGCGTGCATCGGCGTCAATCCATTGTTATCTGCGGTTAATACACTCTCTTTTTTTAACCGCAGATACAGGCAGATTAACACAGATTAACGCAGATGAATTAGATTAATTCCCGTTGCACAGTCCGTGATTGTTGACGCTTCGGCGAAGCTGAGCGGGCATCGCTGTTGACTGGATTTTACGCCCGACGATACTACCGGATTTGATATAATATAGAATATTTGCCAATCATTGACCATCTCTAAAACCCTCCCTCTCACTCACCCAACGGTAAGTGTCATGTCGATTTTTGCCATTTGATACAAGTAAAAGTTAATTTAGATTATTCGTTGTGCGGTGGCGGGTTTATGTAGATTTTTTGTACTTATTAAATATTGTTGGTAAAACCGGCGGCTACCAGATAATGAGAGGAACAGAATTGGATTTTGTCGATCGCCAGACGGGAAGGCACTTGCTAGATTCCCTCTACGAAAAGTTTGCAAAACCCCAACTGCACGATACTTTTAGACCCAATAATCCTTCAATTTACATTCGGCACGAGTCAGGGCAAGTTATTGATGGAAATTATATCATAGAAAAAGTGTTTGAAGACTCTCGCACTGGTTTTTATGCTGAAAGTCGCATTCCCATTTCTGGCAATAATCCGCCTGTTATCGTGATTCGCGGATACGGTTCTTGGTATCCTTTCGATCGCGTTTTGGAAGATACGCCCGATGTATTTATGGCAAAACTAGAACGCCAGTTAAAATCGGCGCAAACTGCGGGTGCTATTGATTGGATAAAGCAGCAATTTCACAGCGGGAATCCGTCCGATGTCATCGGAGAAAGTTTGGGCGGCAAAGTTGCTCAGCAAATAGCAGCCAAATACCCGGATTATATTCGATCGACTGTAATTTTTAATTCTTTGGGCGTTTCGGAAAAGTTAGCTCAAACTTCCACCGCTAAAAATGTTTTTCACTACTTTACTTTAGGCGAAAGGTACGCTTTCTGGGCAAATGGGGGCGATTACATACCGGGAACGATTTTTGTGATTTCCCAGAAAGGCAACAACTGTTGTTATAAAATCGAAGAGGCGATCGTCCGAATGGCGCGTTTTGAAGGCAAGTTTCTCAAAAGGCGCGCGATTGTGGCAATATTGGCTCAGTGGCTTTTGCTAAACAGACACAATGCGATCGTCCTCAACAAGCGACGGCCAGTAGTCGTTCAGATCGATCGCACTCAATTGCAAATTTTCCGAAAAAAGCGCTTTGTTTAAACTCAGACAGAATTGCTTCAGGCCGCAGATGGCTGATTTTCCCGCGCTGCGACTGCCAGAAGCAGACAAAGTGCTGCGATCGCTATTAGCAAAATTGTAACATCTCGATCGCCCAACAAGCATCTAAATCTAGCTGTAAATATCTGCGTATATCTGCGTGCATCTGCGGTTAATAATTTCCCATTAAATATTCTACACAAATTCTCCCTTAGCAACCATCACCACCTTACCACCCACCAAAACTTCTATTTTCCCTTCATTTTGGGCTGCTTGTAACAACAGCAAAGAAGGTCGATCGATTTCATAACCCTGCTCAACTCTGACATCAATCTTTGCTGACCCATAATAAGCATATTCTACCAAATATCCAGCCAAACAGCCATTAGCACTGCCAGTCGCCGGATCTTCTGGAATTCCTAATGAATGGGCAAAAACTCGCACGCTTAAATCATTAACGTCGCTGTAAGTTTCTGGGCAAAATATCAAAATTTCTTTCGCTTCCATGGTATCAACTAGCTCAAAATATTTATCTAAGTTGACTTGAGCTTTTTTGAGCGAGGCGATAGTTTTTAATGGGACAATTATAAAGGGTACTCCCGTAGAAACTTCTTGAATTGGGAAGTTGGGATCAATTTCATCTGGTTCTAAATTCAGGACATTTGCCAGACTTGCGGCTGATAAAACTTGACCAAAACTAGGCGGGTTTTGTCGCATCCACAAAATATCTGCCGATTCATTGTGATAATTAAAAGTAACTGGAATTTGACCGACGGCTAGATTGAGAATTACTCGATCGACCTTTTCGCGAATAATCTCTTGCTGCAACACAAACGCAGTGCCCAAAGTCGGATGGCCGGCAAAGGGCAATTCCTTCTTGGGCGTGAATATCCGCACGTCATAGCCACCATCTCGCGGATCGGGCGATCG
Organism: Microcoleus sp. OTE_8_concoct_300; assembly: GCF_031383065.1. NCBI lineage: Bacteria > Bacillati > Cyanobacteriota > Cyanophyceae > Oscillatoriales > Microcoleaceae > Microcoleus > Microcoleus sp. OTE_8_concoct_300. The sequence continues at coordinate 7,483 of NZ_JANMZH010000260.1, forward strand.
AATAAACGTAGTTTCTGAATAATTGATTTCCCTCGCTATCAGCAGCATTTGGGCCTCAGATAGTTCGGCAACTCCCGCACCGCAAAATACAGCTAGCTGGTTGCCAGCATATTTTGACTCTGCAAACACGTCAACTATATAAAAATTCACATTTCCCTCGTTCAACAGTAGTTTGTGTAGCAGCGGTTTCAACCGCCTCCTTCTTTCTTGTTACCAGGCTCTGCCTGGTAACAGAGATCCAGAGGCTGCGCCTCCCTACTTCAAACAGCGAATTGCCTCCAACATTCCCCTGGCTTTATTGAGCGTTTCTTCGTACTCCATATCCGGGTTAGAATCAGCCACCAAACCAGCCCCAGCTTGCACAGAAACCGAATGTTTATCGCCTTCTTGAGAACGAACAACCATAGTCCGAATTGCGATCGCACTATTCAATTGCCCCTCAAAATCATAATAGCCGTAAACCCCAGAATACGGCCCCCGGCGGCAACCTTCCAACTCGTGCACGATTTCCATCGCCCGAATCTTCGGAGCACCGCTAACCGTACCCGCAGGAAAACCAGCTTTCAACAAATCCCAAGCTGTCTTATCCTGGGCCAATTCTCCCACCACATTGCTCACAATGTGCATCACATGAGAATAACGCTCAATGCCCATTAATTCGTCAACTTTTACAGTACCGTTTCGGCAAACTCTGCCTAAATCGTTCCTGCCCAAATCAACTAACATGACGTGTTCCGCAATTTCCTTCGGATCTTGCAGCAATTCAGCAGCCAAAGCATCATCTTCTTGAGGAGTTTTACCCCGGCGGCGAGTGCCGGCAATCGGTCGCAAAGTTGCTATCTTTTTGCCATCAGCAGTATTTTCCGCCTTCACCATAATCTCGGGACTCGAACCGATAATCTGCCAATCTCCGAAATGAAAATAAGCCATGTATGGAGAAGGATTTATCAGACGCAAAGAGCGGTAAAGTGCAAAAGGATCGCCACTGTATTCAGATTCCAAACGCTGGGAAATAACTACTTGAAAAATATCTCCGGCTTTGATATAATCCTTAGCCTTTAAGACATTGGCACAATACTTTTCACGGGTAATATTGCTGGTGTAAGCCAATTCTGTATTTCCGGTTGTGGAACGGGCATCTTGCCCGTTATTGGGAGGAGTCCATTCTATGAGAGTAGATTGCCGGGAAAGCGGCGATTGCAGCTTCTGAACTAACTTACCAACCCGATCGCACGCTTGCTGATAAGCATCGGCCAAATCAACGCCAACCTCGCGCAAATCCGCATAGGCGACAGCCCAAATTTTCCGCTTCACCTGGTCGAAAATCAGCAAATTATCCACCTGCATCCACAACCCATCCGGCAAATCATTCTCGCTGGCTGGATACACGGGAACTCGCGGTTCTATCCACTTAATTAACTCGTAACCCCAAAAACCGAATAGCCCGCCAATTCCCGGCGGTAACTGCGGCAATTTCACCGGTTTGTAAGGCTGCAAACACTCAGTTAAAGCCGCAAACGGATCGCCGGTAAACACATTTTGGGAACCGTCGCGGTAAACTTGAGTTGTGCGATCGCCCCTTGCCTCCAAAATCCACAGCGGATCGCACCCTAACAAACTATAACGCCCAACCTTCTCCCCACCTTCGACCGACTCCAGCAGAAAACTGTAAGGTTGACCCGCACAAACCCGATACCAGGCAGACACCGGCGTATCCAAATCAGCAACCAATTCTTGATACACGGGCACAAAATTGCCTTGTTTCGCCAGTTCCGAGAATTGTGAGAAATCGGGAAATATCATATATATCAGAAGGAAGAAGGAAGTTCGGCAACGGATTCTGTAACGGATGTAACGGATGTAACGGATGTAACGGATGTCAGGAAGAAGGAAAATGCAATCCTAGGATTTCAGCGATTAAAAGCGTCCTAACCGTCTTGGTGCTCAGTAAGCAAAAGACGGAAACCAACATCCCCCCGGCGACTGATACTCGCCAACTGCCATCACCGCCATCGGCTTGAGGGCACGCAGTCCCTCTTGCAAGCACCAGCGAAATAAACTTGCATACCTCAGCGGCAAGTGAAAAGAAAGCAATTCTTCTGAACTGTACGCAGCAGCCCCCAAGAGCAAAGCCTGCATATCGGCTTCTGTTTGGGCGACGCTGTGGCTCAAAGGCGACACCGCACAAGTATAAGCTACAATCCGACCTTGTTGGCAAGCAACGAAGGGAGACAAGAAATTCAGGGCGTGTTCAATCTCGGAAGTTCGATCGCACCTGCAGAGTTTTTCGCACAAAGCCGCGCATTCACCAACATCCTCACCCGCCATCGGGCGCACCTCAAACCCATACTGGGGCTGGCTGTGAAACTTCCCCTCCATTAACACGAAAGGTTCCTTCACCTCAAAACCCAGAGAAGCGTACAGCGACAGCGACGCCATATTATAAGATTCCTGAAGCAAACGGATGCCCCGAGCGTCCTGTCCCCGTTCCAGCAAAGCTTTCATGATTTCCCGTCCCGTACCGCAACCTTGAAAAGTTCGATCGACAGCGACAGGCCCGATACCGCGAATCGGGTTGCGTTCGTCCATAAACCCGCAGCCGACAACCGCACCCTCGATTTCAGCTACTACGCCAAAACACAACGGACTTCCGAGCACAAGGTCAATAATTTCAGTTGAAAACTCCAGCGTCGGAAAATCTGTAGGGAATTGATGGCGATCGCAAATATCTTTAAAAGCTTCATAATTAATGCGAGCGCAAACATCGATATCAGAAGGCTGCGATCGCCTGATTGCGACATTCATCAGAACTATGGGGTTGAAACCTCGTCCTTTTAGGACGGCTTTACGTTGAATTGAATCCCCTCGCGGGGTGGAGGGGTATGGTTGCCCCTCCCGTGAGGTATGGTTGCCTCAATCTCTTTTCCGAGTAGAAGAGACGACCTGCCAGGTCGTCTGTACTTCGCCAAAGTTTAGTGAGCTTGTTAGGTTGAAAGCACTGTTCCAGTGACCTTAGAACTGTTTAACTCTCAACGACAGAGCAAGGGACTAGCTACGCATCCCAGGGTGTCGTGACTCAAAAAACGTAGTCAGTTAAGACGATGGCCCGTCAGAACGGCTTGTTAGATTTCTCCTTCAAGCCTCATGCCTGATAGCTGAGGTTCCTGACTTTTAATTTAACGATTAACTTTTAATTAGATTTGAAGTTTGCAGTAGTATTCGGGCGCTGCAGCCAACGGCCTCCCGCGCCCGAATGCTACTGCAAAAACAAGTTTACAAGCTGAGCCTTCCAGGGAATATTACCTATGTTTTGCTCAGCCATGCAGTCTTAGTCTAAGGATCGAAAGTCTTCTTACCACTGAACTTCAGCTTAGCCGGATTTGGATTGCTGCCAATATTGCGCTCAATCTTACCGTTGTAGGGACGACCTTCGTTCACCTTCTCAGGGAAGACGCCATCCTTGGGATGCAGGTACTCAGTAGTACCGTCGGGAAACACGCGGTAAATTTTGTAGTTCGTGATTTTGAATTTAGCCCGCAGTTGCTGACCACCCAAAGCGATGCACTGCTCCTTCCGGGGCAGATACAGCAAGTTGTCGCCTTGACGCATAATCGCAGCGCCACCAGTAGGCATTTCAAACACCTGTTCCTTGGGGCTAGTCCAAGTGATAGCGTACTTCTCTTCAACTAGCGCCTTGGTCAGCAAGCCGCCGGTGCTGCCGCCGAAAAGAGGGGGTTGTCCAGTGAGTTCTTCTGCCATAAACATATCCAAAGGATTTTTACGGCATCGTATCATCATGACGCGACACGGCTGTCGAAATTGTAAGGAAAGTTAACAGTTTTTTGGCGATCGATCTTTTCTGATAATTGGTAATTAGTAATTAATAATTGATAATTGGTAATTTCCACCAAAGTTAGAAAACAGAATTAGAAAGCACCAATCCCGAAATAAAGAATAAAAAAAACAGCAATGCTTCGGGTGCTTGTGGCGCACCCTAGATCATCGCACATTCCCCCCATTCCCCCCACACACGATCGCACAATTTACCGCGTCAACCCTATGTCAAGAACCACTTAGGGTCATAGCCGCGCGGAATTTGACTCAAAGCAGTCCAAGTTTCTTGATTAACAATCCCGTCGGCCTCAATCCTAAACTTTGTTTGAAATGCGCGAACAGCTTTCTCCGTCAAAGTAGAAAACTCGCCGTCAATTTTAGCGCCATAGTGCTTGGAAATCCTGAGAATTTCCTGAACAGTAGCGACTGCTTCCCCAGAACTGCCGAATCTGAGTGGGGGCATATTAACTGGAGCTTCACTATAAAGCACCTGCCAAGTGAGCGGCCCGACAATGCCGTCCGGGGGCAAGAAAAACCGAAACTGAAACAGTTTCACAGCAAATTGAACTGCTTGGTTAAATAGTCCTTTAGCAGGCTGCCGGTAAACACCCAACTTCGTTAGGAGTTGCTCTAGTTCCAATACCGCTTTACCTTGAGAACCTAATACCATTTTTCTAAAGATGTGCTAGAGATAAAGAATGTAAGATCCAAGACCATCCTGTGAGAAAACCAATGACATTATTTGTTAAAGATGATAAAATTTCCTGAACTTTTACGCGGAGTTCGTCAAGATTACTAAAGACTAACCAAGCTAAAAATTCTTTGATGTATTCCCACACTCTTTCTGTTGGATTTACTTCAGGGCAATGAGGAGGCTGAAATAGTAAAATAATATTGTCTGGTAATTCAGATGTGCTTAAAAGATGACCGGGAGCATTATCGACTTGAATAATATGCAATTCATCGGGATATTGAAGCGACAATTGTTGCAAATATGCTTGAAAACAAACTTTATCTAAATGGGAAAACTCCCAAAAAAAACTTCTGCCAGTAGATGGGGATACGGCGACCTAATGCCAGAAACATTTAAATTTCCATTGATGTTTTCCTAGGGGTTTTACACCCCGTAGTGTTAGCTTTCGTCTCTGAATTGTATGTAGTCCTAATCGAGTTTCATCACTACACCAAAAGAGAAATTTCTTGTATTTATTTACTTGGTCAGGAGCTTTTTCCAGCAAGGCTTTGACTTGATGAGACAGACTATTTTTGAATTCATTAATTGCCGTTGGCTTTTGTTCAATACTTCGAGGCCTTGGGATTTTTAATTTACTTTTTAACTCCCCTTTAACCAAGGAGTATACAGCTTGATAACTACTAGGTATCTCTTTGATCAACCAGAGCCAGAGATGAACTTCTTTATAACTGGAAAATCCTTCGGGGTCTCTCAATTCTTGTTGTAATGCAGCCGCTACTTCAACCGAAAACTTTTTGGGTCTACCAAAAATCTGCCGATTTTTTAACAAGTTTTCTATGCCACCCTCTTTATATTGAAAGAGCCAGCGATGAATTGTGGTTTCACTTTTACCCAAAACTGACGATACTTCTCGGACTGTTTTTACTTTTTTTGATTGAAATAAATAAAGCATTTGAACTTTATTATATGCTAAAATTCTTTTTTGTTGTTTCCTAATCTCTAGCAATACTTCTACAGATTCGGCAATCGTTATATGAGGACGGCCAGACATTTTAATGTTCTCCTTTACTTTTTATATAAGTCTATCACAACTTTATAAAAATGGTATAA
>NZ_JANMZH010000270.1:0-1094 GCF_031383065.1 Microcoleus sp. OTE_8_concoct_300
GCGATCGAATGCAACCCCAAATTTAGCGAAGCCCACCAACAACTCTGCGACTTGCTAAGCCACTCCACCAACCTAGCTAGAGCCCGCAGCGTCGCCGACAAATACTGCGAAAACTGCGGCGAAAATGCGCCAGTCATGTCAGCCACAGCCTACGTGTTTTCCTACCTACAATCAGGTGTTAGTAAACAGGCAATTCAGAAACTCGAAGAAATCGAAAAACTCTGCTACGAAAAAGTAGAAACATTTAGCGTCATGGAACTAAAATTGCTCTATGAAATCTTTATGTTTGCAGTTTCCCACTTGCGAGACAACCGCGAAAAAAATGCCAATTTCTACCGACTAATTGCCAAAGAATACTATCAAAAAGCAGTTCCGCGACGCCCAATTAACAGAATCAAATCTGCAAATTATACCGGACAAAAGCCTTTAAAAATCGGCTTCCTTTCCAAACACTTCCGTCGCCATTCCGTAGGTTGGTGTAGCGAAGCCTTAATTCGGGAATTAAGCCGGATCACGCCCCACGTTCACCTTTACGTGACAGGTAAACTCCACCGAGATGAAGTTACGCAACGGTTTGAAGAAATGGCAGGCAAGTTTTACTGGCCTCAAAAATATCCAAACGGCTTTGCTGACGGTGGCGAAATCCTCGCCGAAGTAGTGCAAGACGATTTGGACGTTTTAATAGACTTAGACTCGATGACAGTACCGACAAATGTCGAAGTTCTGTACCAATATCCGGCGGGAATTTGCGTTTCTTGGTTGGGATTCGATGCGCCATATATTTCGGACAATCACTACTTTCTGTGTGACGAACACACTCACCCGCCTGGTGTTGAAACAAATTACTTAGAACAGTTAGTCAGATTGCCAGTTTGTTCGGTAGCAATTGGCGCACTGCAAAGCATTTCCGTGGATCGAGAAGCGATTAGAAATGCTCTCGGCATCCGTTCGGATCAAATGACTTACCTGTGCGTTGCGCCCGGTCGAAAAACAAATCCCGAAATGGTACAAGCTCAAGTTAAAATACTCAAAGAAGTACCAGATAGTTTGTTGATTCGCAAAGGTCAAGGCGATGCGGATGTTATTCACAGCAC
>NZ_JANMZH010000277.1:0-9730 GCF_031383065.1 Microcoleus sp. OTE_8_concoct_300
TGAAATTTTATGGCGGTTTATTAAGTATGAATGGATTGAGATATCTGCTTACAAGAGTTGGGGAACTTTTGTTACCTCTGTGGAAAAAATCCTGAAAGAATTTGGAGAAAACTATGTAATTAATTTTGTCTAGCTACTTAAGTGGGGGTTTGTAGCGACTCATAGGGCTGGATGAGAATCTCAGCGGGAATTCCTAACTCTTGATTCAGCTTCCGAATCATTTCCAGAGTCAAGGAGCGTTTGCGAGATAATATCTCAGAAACTTTAACTCGACTGCCAATACATTGTTCCAAATCGCTACCAGACCATCCGCGGGCGTCCATGTAGTATTGAATGGCTGCAATTGGATCCGGGATTTCGATCGGAAAGTGTGCCTTCTCGTAAGCTTCTACTAGGGTACTGAGCACATCTAGGCGATCGGACTCAGGTTTATTAGGAGCTGCATTAAACAGCAACTCAACCTCTCGAAGGGTTTCCTGATAGTCAGTTTGGGTTCTAATTGGACGTATTTCCATATATCAATTTGTGTCCCATTTCAGGAATCTCCAACTTCAATCACTTGCCCCGGAGCAATGGTCTTCAGTACGTTACGAGCATCTGGGATCAGGGGCAGTAAATCGGGGAGCCTATTGCTGGATGCGACTAGCACAACTACTGCCACTCCAGCTTGCTGTAAGTTTTGCTGATAGCGCAAATTTTGATCGGTGGTAAGTAAAATAGTGAAGCCCTCTTGACTCATGAGCCTGAGCAGTTCCCCGTTCTTTTTCCCTGACCATCCCATCTCTACGACTGTGCGTATCTCGTAGTCAAGAAGTTCGCGCTTTAGAGGTCTTGGGGCACATTCATCAAGCAGGATTCGCATAGGCTGTCAGCATTTCCTTTGCTAATTCAAGGGCTGCGATCGCCTGTGCATGAGTGACACTAGGGAAATGGTCTAAAAAGACACCCAATGAATCACCAGCTTCAAGATAATCAAGCAGAGTTTTCACTGGAACGCGCGTTCCAACAAACACAGGAGTTCCTCCTAGAATATCGGAGTCGCTATGAACAACACGAGATGTTAATGCCATAACAAATTCACCAGGCTGGCTACCAATCTTTACAAAGATTATAACCTAAATTCATTCCAGCTTTTGATTCCTTCAGTAATAAACGCCCCAACCGGATTATCGATAGCTTTTTCTAGCGCTGCTAGAGTAGCGTCTGTACCAGCCTTTATAACTTTTTGTTTCAGTGTTGGGTTACTTTCGAGGTGTTTAACCACTTCCTTGGCCACTACCTTATCTCTTTCTGGTGTATCGCTAGGATAACTTGTTTCTAGCTGTTTGATTAATGCTTGAATTTCGCTTGCTGCTTCTACTAAGCTTTGAGGCTTTCCTGCGGCGTAGTAATTTCCCTGAATGTAACTACCTTGAATATGTCTGTTGAAAGTACCGCCACCTGTGTTAACAGTCCAATTTTCATTGTTACTCATCTTGATATCTCCTTAAGTTGTCATTACAATTTGAAATCTGATTGCTTAGTGAGCTACAGCCGCACACTTCTATCTACAAATTACTAAATCTTGCTTCGTCTATCTTCCCTTTCGCTTCATCGATTGCCAACTCTTTGCCATAACATTTACCACTTTCATTACACAGGGAACCATTTATCTTGTAATGACACCAAAAATCATCTTTGTCTGATTCCAAATAAATTGTATGTCCTTTATAATTGATTACTTCTCCATAATCTTCTGCTCCTTCATAGCCTGTTGTTTGATTGAATAGATACTTATGTTGAATTAAAAGCCTAACAAATTCTTGAAAAACTTCACTGTCATCAGCATTTTCGTCAATATGAAACTTACCTTTAACGTAGGGCTTCTTTCGAGTCTCTTCGGCTAACTCTTTAGCCATTTGAGTTACTGCTTGCTCTATACTATATCCTTGACTTTGCATTTTAGTTAAAATAACTCTAAAATCATTAAGAATGGAAGTAATATCTTTGCTCATGTCTACACGCTTGTTTTGTATGTTTATATAATCACCTTGTATGTAATTACCTTCTACTCTATTATAGTTTCCGCCACCTGTGTTGATGTCATGATTTATAGTTGAATTATTTTTATCTTCCAAATCGTATGATTTCTGGTTATCTTTAACACCTCCTTGTCGCTTGAAGTATAGATAAATACCAATTGCAAGGATTATCATGCCTATAATAAAACCAAACGTATATTGGTTCTCAACTATTAATTTAAAAACTAATTCACCAATTTTAACAATTAATGATGCAGCTAAAATTAGGCATATACCCTTTTGAGTATTAGACAGCCTGTCTCTAAACTGATGAAAAAGTTTTACTGAAATTTTTCTGATATAGCTCATACTACCGGAATAGTATTTTTAATTTTAGTAACCATTCAATTATACTAACTTTCCGTAGAAATGGATATAGTATAAATCATTGCTTATATGTGATTAATCTCACTGAAGTCAATCACTAAACCTGCTATGTAACGTAAAAACAAAGTCTTGCCATCACCATATCACCTTCCGCATGTTCAATCAATCAACCGTTCCCTCAGTTAGATACAATATCTCAGCAATTTCCTGATTATTTTTGCCTTCACCAACCAGTGTTAATACCTCCCACTCGCGCTTACTCAACTTAGAGCGATAACTTCAACTAAAGGCGTGGCACTCACTTAAAGGAATCCCACGCAATAATTTACTATTAGCTAACGGCTACAGCCTCCCCCAAAGGATGCTGCTGCAAAACCGCTTGCAAATACTTCCCAGTATAAGACCTCTGATTTGCCGCCACATCCTCCGGCGTCCCCGCCACAATAATTTCGCCGCCCTTATCTCCCCCTTCAGGCCCCAAATCGATCGCCCAATCGCAGCACCGAATCACATCTAAATTGTGTTCGATTACCAAAATTGAATTACCCTTATCCACCAATCTTTGCAGCACATTTAACAAATGGTGAACATCATAAAACGACAAACCAGTCGTCGGTTCATCAATTAAATAAAGCGTCTTCCCAGTAGCGCGGCGCGACAGTTCCGTTGCCAATTTTACCCGCTGCGCTTCGCCCCCAGAAAGCGTCGGCGCCGGCTGTCCCAACTGAATGTAACCCAAACCAACATCAACCAAAGTTTGCAGTCGGGCGCCCGCCCTGGGAATATTTTTAAACATCTCCAAAGATTCCTCTACGGTCATGTTCAAAACATCAGAAATCGACTTGCCTTTGTACTTAACTTGCAGCGTTTCCCGGTTGTACCGTGCACCCTTGCAAACCTCACACTGCACATAAACATCCGGCAGAAAATTCATCGAAATCACGTTCACGCCTTGGCCGCCGCAGGCTTCGCACCTTCCCCCTTTCACGTTAAAAGAAAACTGCCCCGCTTTGTAACCTCTGGCCTTCGCTTCAATGCTTTCGGCAAACAAATCCCGAATCACATCAAAGACTCCCGTGTAAGTAGCGGGATTAGAACGCGGAGTGCGGCCGATGGGAGATTGGTCGATGACAATTACCTTATCAACCACATCCTCTAGAGAGCGTTCGCCCTTCGTTTTGAGGGCGCCCATATCGGGCGGTAAAGGCACTTTTTTGGTGAGATAGTGTTGCAGCGACGGGTACAGCAATTCATTGATTAAAGTGGATTTTCCCGAACCGGAAACGCCTGTCACGCAGACGAGTTTTCCCAGGGGAATTTCAACATCGATATTTTTTAAATTGTTGCGCGTCGCATTTATGATTGAGAGAGCTTTGCCGTTGCCTTTTCTCCTTTCATTAGGCGTTTCAATTACTCGCTTTCCCGACAAATAAGCCCCGGTCAAAGATTCCTCGGCCGCCAGCAACTCTGCTAAACTTCCTTGCGAGATAATTTTGCCACCGTGAACGCCGGCGCCGGGCCCGATATCGACAATGTGGTCTGCCGCTCGCATGGTTTCTTCATCGTGTTCTACGACAATCAAAGTATTGCCTAAATCGCGCAATTTTGTTAAGGTTTGCAGCAGGCGAAAATTGTCTCTTTGGTGCAGTCCGATGCTGGGTTCGTCCAAAACGTAGAGAACACCCGTCAAACCCGAACCGATTTGAGTCGCTAGCCGAATTCGCTGGGCTTCTCCGCCAGAAAGCGTCATTGCTGCGCGGTCTAAAGTCAGGTAATCTAACCCGACATCGAGCAAAAATTGCAGCCTTGCTTTGATTTCTCTCAGGGCTAAATCGGATATTTGGAATTGCCGATCGCTCAATCCCAAATTATTTACTCGTTCGCGGCATTCGCGAATCGAAATACTGGTTAAATCCACAATTCCGTACTGTCCCAACCGCACCGAAAGCGCCTCTGTTTTCAAGCGCTTGCCGTGACAAACCTCGCAAGAGCGATCGACCCGATACTGTTCCAACTTCTGCTTGATCAAATCAGAACCAGTATCGTCGTACTGGCGCTGCAACATGGCAATCACGCCATTAAAATCTCTCCTCAAATCAGTGCTGCCGTCGCGCTTTTTACTTTGTGCGGTGGGCTTGGACTCATTGCCGTACAAAATTACCCGCTGGTGTTCGGGCCTTAATCGATACCAAGGAGTGTCGATATCAAACCCGCAAGTCTCAGCAATATTGAAAAGCAAAGAAAGATAATAAGAATTGTCTTTGTCAGACCAAGGGGCGATCGCACAATAAACAGGCGCTTTCTCGTCGGGAACTACCAACTCCGGCGCAAAAGTCCGCAAACTCCCCAAACCGTGGCAGTTCGGACACGCGCCGTAAGGCGAATTAAAAGAAAATAACCTGGGTGAAAGTTCCTCCATTACCGCGCCGTGTTCGGGACAAGCAAAGTTTTCGGAAAATACGATCTGCCCCTGTGGTTCGGAATTTTCATCAGTCGGTAACTCTTCAATGATCGCAATTCCCTCTGAATGGCGCAAACAAGTTGCCAGAGAATCAACTAAACGTTCTTCTAAACCGGGTTTTTTAATTAACCGATCGACAACTATCTCGATATTGTGCGTTAGATTTTTATCTAATTCGATATTTTCCGAAAGTTCTAAAATTTCTCCGTTAACTTTGACGCGAATAAATCCTTCCGCAGCTAAACTCGACAATAATTTGCGGTGAGTGCCTTTTTTTCCGCGCACAACTGGTGCCAGAAGGTGAAAGCGAGTGCCGTCTGGAAGTGCCATGACTCGATCGCACATTTCATCAATTGTCTGCGGCGCAATGCAGCGATCGCAAATCGGACAGTGCGGTTCACCGGCTCTGCCGTAGAGCAATCTGAGATAATCGTAAATTTCTGTAACAGTGCCAACAGTCGATCGCGGGTTGTGAGAAGTTGACTTTTGGTCGATCGAAATAGCCGGACTCAAGCCTTCAATCGCGTCCACATCCGGTTTGTCCAACTGTCCCAAAAACTGGCGCGCGTAGGCGCTGAGAGACTCGACGTAGCGGCGCTGTCCCTCGGCAAAAATTGTATCGAAAGCGAGGGAAGACTTACCAGAACCCGAGACGCCAGTAAAAACGATCAGTCGATCGCGCGGCAGTTCCAGATCGATATTTTTCAGGTTGTGCTGTCTGGCACCGCGAACCCGAATCGTATTTTGGTTGTTAGAGTGAGCATTCGTCACATTATGCCCGTTGCGGGATGCACTTGGCTGGCTGTTTGAGGTTTCGGCGCGTTGGGACATGAGAGTAGTGCAAAACAGTGCTTAACCATCTTAGCGCTGCCGATCGAATTGCTGGCATCCAAACTCAAGAATATCAAAGAATTGTCAAATAAGTTTCCGTCGGCCCGTCGGGCAAAACCTTCAAACTTTGATGCTTCAAATCCACTTCAATTCCCAGCGCTTCCATCGGAATCACGCCTAAAAGTGGCGTTTTCCCCTCTGGCAATTCCAAACACTCAAAAGTCCCTTCGCGCCCGCACAGAGAAATCGAAGCATCCCGAAAAATCCTCGCCTCACTAATACCCGTGGCTGTTTCCACAACCACTTGCTTGAGGATTTTTAAACCCAGTCTGGCGATGACATCTTTAGGCAAACACAAAGTAGTCGCGCCCGTATCCACCAAAACATTTTCTAGAGTAACAGACCTCACTTGCTCGATTGGGATCAGACCATCTTCTGCTTTAGCTTCATCGATCCGATTTGTAATTACTAGGGTTGTGATAACTTTTCCCATTTGATTTTCAGTAGCTGCTTGCATAACTTTCATAAAACAATAAATTACCGCTTTAATTTTAGCACATAATTATACGAATAGTAGGGCGATGTACTTTCTTTGCTTCGCTCCGCCCGGCTGCTATCTGGGTCAAAATAAGCTAATTATTGCACGCCAATAAACTTGTGAGCTTGTAAAGATAACCTGTAACTCGGATGCTTTTTTAGTAATTCTAATATAATCGGAATTGCTGATTCTTTCGAGTTCCATTCCGGTTGCAAAAATACCTGAGCTTTAATATTTTTACTCAAATAATTGTAGTAGAATTCAACTTCTTCGCCCGTGCTAACCACCAACTTAATTTCATTAGCTCTAGTCCAGAAACGCTCTTGCACCGGATATTTAGGATTAACGTGTTCCTTAGGAGAAAGCGTAATCCAAGCCTGCGGGGAAACATCCTGCCAGCAAGCGCCCGAAGTTTCAATACTCACCTGCTTGTCAGCTTGTAACAAAGCTTCAACTAACTCCGGCAAATCCCGGTGAATGAAAGGTTCGCCGCCAGTAATGACAACCCTCGGAGACTGCAATTGAGCTAGCAATTGTGCGATCGACTGCGGCACAGAGGGCAAACCTTTGCCCCCATTTGCGTAACCCGTGTCGCACCAAGGACACCGCACAGGGCAACCGGCCAATCTGATAAAATCAACTAAAGTCCCCGTCCAGTAACCTTCGCCTTGAACAGTACACTGAAAAGTTTCGTGAATCGGTAATTTTACCTGCAAATTTGAACCCAGCATTTGTGCCTCTGATTAACTAAAAAATACATCATTCTGTAGGGTGCGGCACGCGCACCTTACTCTATACTTTTGAGTTTCTAGGGTGCGGCACGCGCACATTACTCTATATATAAAACTGACTTGTATATTCTTGAATAATTAGCAGTTTGTGGCAATTTAAAAATGAACCGCAAACCGCAAACAACTCTTTAATTATGCTGTTCAGGTTCCATCAGAGTAGCCCAGCGACGTTTCAATGCCAAAGTCAGCCCGTCACCAATGGGGACAACACTGAGAGTAACTCTGGGATCCTTACGCAATTTGTCGTTGAAACTACGGAGGGCGGTGGTACTTGCGTCTTGTACTTGAGGGTCAGCAACTCGTCCAGACCACAGAACATTGTCAATTACAATTAAACCGCCGTTGCGTACAAGTTGCAGCGATCGCTCAAAATAACCCTCATAATTTTCTTTATCGGCGTCGATGAAGGCAAAATCAAAGGTTCCTGCTTGTCCCTCGGCTATTAGTTTGTCGAGAGTATTTATTGCTGGGCCCAACTGTAAAGAAATCTTGTTTGCGACACCCGCAGCTTCCCAATAGCGTCGCGCGATCGCAGTATATTCCTCGCTGACATCGCAAGCAATAATTTGACCGTTAGGAGGCAGCGCTAAAGCTACGCACAGCGAGCTATAACCAGTAAAAACCCCTATTTCTAGGGTTTTTTTCGCTCCCATAAGCTGCACCAGCAGTTCCATAAACTGACCTTGTTCGGGAGCTATCTGCATCCTAGCGATAGGATGCTTAGCAGTTTCTTCCCGTAGTGAAGCGAGAATATCGGGCTCCCGCAGAGAAATAGATAACAGATAATCGTAAAGTTGATTTTCTAGGCCAAGAGTTGAGTTCGCCATCGGTTTGTCCTTGCTGCTGACTTGGGATTTTAGATTGTAGCCGCGCCGTTAATGGAAATCGGAGACTGTAGAGTTAATTTTGGCACCTATTTTGCTGTGGCTGATGACAGGTTGCAGTAGCAGTGTCTCGGTTACAGAGAGGCAACTTGCAAAACGCCCGATCTACTTCCAAATCAGTTTATCTCAGCCACAGGTGATTTAGCAGCTCTGGAAAAGAAAAATCGATAGGGGCTCGTTTTGAGATTGCTGGGTTCGTCCCCATGCCTAAGGCCGTGAGTGATACCACTTCTCAAAAATAATGCAACTGTAGACAAGCTGCAAACCCATACATAATCAGCCATTGCCCATCTTAAATCTCAAATCTACAATTTCAAATGGTATGAGTTGGGGAGAAAGTGACTTCATCCCGATCCCTAAGTAGATGAACTGCGCCCAACATAGGTAGTCAAAAGCGAGTGAAATGAAGCAATCGCAGAGGTTGTGATTCGTTTACATTTTCTTACATTATAAACTTTTTTCCTGTCGCTCTCCTTAATCCCCAATGACTAATTATTGAGGACTTACGCACTCCCAAAAAACAAACCGTTTCATTTAACTCTTATTGATGGGTTAAAACCGGTGTATTTTCCTGAAACAAACCAGGGCTCTGGAAACCCTGGTGTCCCTGAGTATTACTAATCACTAATAACCAGGGTTTAAAAGGACGATTACTTAACTGTCACAGCTTATTCCTCCACATCTAAACAACCTACCCATAATTAAAACAACACTCCACGATTGAGGTAGAGCAAGTATTTGTGGGAAAAAAACAGGTTTCTATCAACCCTTGCCCCGCACTAATACTCATAACTAATGAACCGGGAGCAATAGGACGATTACTTAACTGTCACAGCTTATTCCTACATACCTAAACAACCTACCCACAATCAAAACAACATTCCACCAAGGCAATCGTTATGTATTACACTTTTGCAGGTTTCGGTGCGGGCACAGGCATATTTTTGCTGCTAGTTTTTGCCATTCTGCAATGGCTGCACGTCTCCGCCGGCAGTTTTATTGATTGGGTAATTGCCATTGCTATTTTTGAATGGCTGTTGCTGATAGTTACAGTTCCCTGGAATATCCATTTTGAAGCAAAAGAAGTTTTAGCGCAAGCTGCAGAATCTACTAAAAAAAACATTGCTGTCGATCAGGAACAACTCAAATACGTTACTGTATTAGTGAGCCGATCGCTCTTTGTGGCGATCGCACTTCACCTATTTAGCGCGATCGCACTTTACGCCCTAGCCGCCACCGGAATTAGTGCTGTTGGCTATCTCAGTTCCGCTGCTGCACTGCTGTTAACTGTACTGCGTCCAGCTATCCGAGGTTATCAGTATTTAGCTCAGCGGCTGACAACTATCCGCAGCCAATTTTTGCACCCCCGCGAAGATATTGTCGAACTCCGCAGCCGCTTTGCACAGTTAGAATCTACAGTTAGAAATTTGACCGCTCAATTAGATTCAGACGATCCGAATTCTTGGGCTGCTGTCCAAAAGCGGGAGCAACAAGCCACCAAAAGAGAATTAACTAATTTAGCCGCATCTCTACAATCTTTGCGATCGACAAATCAGGCAGAACACACTAAACTCGCAAGAGATGCAGAAAGTGCGATCGGCCAACTCACCGAGGACGGACAATTTCTCAACCACGTCCGCGAAATCATCCGCTTCTATAAAGAAGCATAACAGAAGTCATTAGTCATTAGTCATTAGTCATTAAGCTGTTCAGCATCTAAAACGCATATTGTATGGTATAATATGATAATTTTCCGAGAAAGTCAATGCCTACTAAAAACTTCCTCAGTTCTGAAACAAAGGAAACTCTGCAACAAGCATTAAAAGACCATGAGCATC
>NZ_JANMZH010000013.1:0-39056 GCF_031383065.1 Microcoleus sp. OTE_8_concoct_300
GTAAACTTAAAATAATAAGTCAAGGTAGTGGCGATGAGAGGACAAGAAGCGCTGACAATAGTCGATCGGCTTTTACAAGGTGCTAACTACGGACAAAAACTTAACGATCTGCAATCTGCTGTATTTCTGGAAACTTGGGCGGAACATTCCTACTCGGAAATTGCCCAGCAGCTAGGTTACGAATACGACTACATCAAACAAGTGGGTTCGCACTTGTGGCGAAGTCTCTCCCAAATCTTGGGCGAACCAGTCTCCAAGCGCAATATTCAAGCTGTTTTGCGTCGCTACGAACAATCGCAACAACCTCAGCAAGATGAGGGTGAAGCGATCGACTTTTCCCGGTTTTACGATCGTCAAGAGGAACTGCAAACGCTAGAAAGTTCGATGATTGAAGATCCCTATCGTTTAATTGGTATGTTTGGACTCGGTGGTATCGGTAAAGCTTTCGGCTATATTACTTTTATAATTGTTGTCGGCAGCGATGGAGATAAATTTCAGCTACCCCATCTGCCGGATTTAAACCCACACAATCCTCAAACTGTTGTGTAGCCTCGCTGAACTTTTCCCGATTGTAGAGCATCCAGGCACTTTCAAAAACTGTTTTCGCGATCGCCCCCGCCGCTCGAATTTCCGGCAGTTTGTTGTCAGGACTTTAGTCTTTTTAACGAGCACTAAAGTCCTGACTGCGATCGCAATTCCCAATTACCAAGTATATTTATCACTCCACCATGCGATCGAGCTTTTCCTTAACCAACAAATCTAACAACGAGCGCAACAGAAACAAGCTGCCGAATCCCGAAACAGCAAAAGCTGCGATCGCCCCCGTTTGATATCCTCCCACCAGCAGCACTGCACCCGACAGAAACACAAAACCAGTTAGACAAGCAAAAATTAGAGTTTTTAGGGCTAAGTTAAGGCGTTTCAAGGCTCTTTCGCTCTCGATATTTCGCACTCTAATTTGCAGTTCGCCCTCTTCAATTCGCTGCTCCAAACGCTTGAGAAAAACTTGCGATTTGCTCGGCTGCCGTAACTTATATGTAATAAAACTTCGCGCTTGCCTTGCCAATTCTCCGATCGCATTTCCCCGGCCCTTGCTCACCGCAATACTCTTGACAAAAGGCTGAGCGGATGCTAGGAAATTGTAGTTAGGGTCGAGAGTTCTAGCAATGCCGTCGAGAGTCGTCACCGACTTGACAATAAACATCATTTCTGCAGGCAAGCGAAACGGTTGCTGCTCGAACATCATGTAAAGTTCGTTCTTAATTTCATTAAAAGCTTGAAAGTCGATCGGCTTATCAATAAACTTATCCAACAGAAAAGCAATCAGCCTGCGTACAGGCATCATATCCGGCATCGGCTCAACTAAGCCGATCGTAATTAAAGTATTGAGTAACTCGTCAGTATCCTTTCTCATCACAGCAAAAAAAGTCTTGACCATTTGGTCTTTAGCCAGAGACTTCACCTCAGCCATCATCCCAAAATCGTAAAAAATCAAGCTACCATCTTCTGTCACCGCCAAATTTCCCGGATGCGGGTCTGCTTGAAAAAACCCGTCAATTAACAACTGCTTCAAGTAACAGCAAATTCCGAGTTGATTGAGCTTCGCAATATCTACTCCAATCGCCTCTAAACTAATGCGGTCGTCCACCTTAATGCCTGGTGCGTATTCTAGAGTCAGCACTTTTTTAGTTGTGTATTGCCAGTAGACTTTCGGGACAATAATCTGAGGATATTCTCGAAAATTATGGCTAAAGCGGTCGGAATTTTTACCTTCTTGCACGTAGTCAATTTCTTGATATAAAATCTTAAAAAACTCGTGATAAATAGATTCCAAGCCGTACTTGCGCGTCCCAGGCAAATAGCGATCGCAAAAACGCATGACTTGGCGCACGGCCTTGACATCCAAATCAAATAAACTTTCCAAACCCGGACGCTGCACCTTTACAATCACATCTTCCCCGGTGTGCAGCCTCGCTTTGTGCACCTGTCCGAGACTCGCAGCAGCTAGCGGCAAGGGGTCAAAATCGCGGTACAAAGCATAAATATCCTTGCCTAACTCTGATTCTACAAGAGCGATCGCTTCTTCGGAACTAAACTCAGGAACCCGATCCTGCAACTGTTCGAGTTCCTTGACATACTCAAGCGGCAGCAAATCCGCCCGAGTCGAGAGAGACTGCCCGATTTTAATAAAAGTCGGGCCTAAATTCAGCAAAGTATTGACCAACCAATGAGCGCGAATTCTTCTAGTATGAGGAGAATTATTTTGCAGTAGTCCATCCCACCACAAAAAAAACATAAACTTTCCCGCCGCTGCAAAAATGTCTATTTGTCGTGCCAGCGGCGAATATTTAGAACGTTGCCAACGCAGGGTTTTAGGTGCAGCTTTTGTGAGCATAATATTGGCGATCGAGTTCCATGCACCGCGCGATTTTTAGGGGACAGTCTGGGACGCAGAAATCGGCTTCGATGTACAAAAATACTTCGTTGCCGGCCTTGGAAAGAGTTAAAAAACCCGGTTTCTTTGGTCACGACTGCGTAATATAATCTCCGGTTATACAACCATAATTAAGTTCGCACGCCCGGACGAAGAGTCCTGATTTATCCCTAAATAGAGGACGGTCGTACTCACTACAAACACCCGCTAATTACGGGCAAATAACCAGACATGATATAAGTTCTAGGGAGAATCAGCAATGGAGAACCGGCAATTTAGGCTGGCAACCAGACAAACAAGTCAAAAAGGAGAATTTGGTAGCGTTTGCCACATTTCCAAATCTCCCTATAAAGGCAAGTCTTCTGGTTTCGCCTGTTCGCTGCCAATTAAGAGCCACTTCTTTTCCCAACTATTCTCCTAGATTAGAGAGTTCCGGTGGAGATTGCGGCAGAGTCAGAGTAAAAGAGGTGCGCCACAACTCGTCAGTTTCAGAACTTTTTGCCGGACAGCTAGACACATCAATAGTACCATTCAAGTGCTGTACTAAACACTTTACCAGAGCCAGACCCAAACCCGTACCCGGGATAGCTTGGTCAGTAATGCCGGTGCCGCGGCGGAACTTGTCAAAGATGTGGGGCAAATCAGCCGCAGAAATGCCTGGCCCGAAATTAGAAATGGTCAGGACAATATAGCCGGCCACCTCAGACGCCTCCAAAACTACCGCCGTTCCAGAAGCCGAGTATTTTCCAGCATTCGTCAGCAGTTCCAGCAGCACCCGCTTGAGACTGTCCGGGTCGGTTTCCCAGCAAGGGGTCAACTTGGGCAAATCCACCTTCAGAGTCAATTGCTTATCCGCCCACTGTTTCTCAAAATCCCCAGCTAAATCTTGAATTAAACCCTTGAGATCGATTTTGATTAGAGAAATAGGGACTTGCTGAGGCTCAAACTGCTTGAGGGTCAGCAAATCGTTAACCAGAGCAGTTTCCTTAGAACACTGCTGCTCTAGAATGTCGAGATACTTAGCCCGACTCGCTGACGGCCCTTCAGCTTGTTTGAGCATCAGAATCGCCAGCTTCATGATTGTTAAAGGGGTGCGCAACTCGTGACTCATAGTGCTGAGAAACTCGTCTTTAATCAGCTTCAATTTGCGCAATTGCTCTAGTTGAATGGCAGATTGTTCGTACAGTTTCGCCTGCACGTCGAGACTTTGCTGCAACTGAGCGGTTCTGTCGAAGACTAGGGTTTGCGCTTCCTTGAGCGTCTGAGTTTGGATAATCGCCCTGCTCGCTTGAGCGCTGACTGATTCGAGAACTTCTAATTCTTCAGGGCTCCAAGCGCGCGGCTCGGAGTGCTGCAAAACCAAGAACCCCAAGACTGTTTCCTGGTAGCCACCGCCGGTGAGGGGAACCAGCAGCAAGCCGCGAATGCCTTGGAGTTTCAAGATTTCTGCGGCGCCCTCTTGTTCGTTGCCGATTAATTCGCCTGCGTCAGCGAGGGCGAGGGGTTTGGGTGCGCTGTGGAATGCTTTGTCGCACAAATTCGATTCCGACAGCAAAAAAGCGGGAGAGTTATTTGGTTTTGAGTTGGGGTTTTTGGATTTGGAATTAGCAATTTTCTCCTTGTTTTTTGTTTTGGATGTCGAGCTTTTTTTTCCGGCATCGCTTGGTGCTATTGCCTGTTTTTTTGCATCTTTTTTCAGAGCGGATTCGCCAACTAATTCGACTTTGACTTTGGGGTTTTGATTTGGGGAGCGAGTTTTAAATAGAGGGTCTGTATATTTCAATAGCAGGATTTGACCTCTATCTACTTCCAGGGTATCGACGGTATTTTCAATAACTTGCTGCAATATTCGATCAAGTTCTGAATTTGTGTCGATCGATGCAGCAACTGACATGAGTAGATTTTTGTATTTAGCTTGTCGCTGTAACTGTTCGTTTAAGTTGGCAATTTCTTGAGTTTTTTGAATGTGAGAAATCGCGATGCCGATCGGGTTCGATGCTGCTTCTAGGCGCTGCAGGTCGGTTACCGACCACTCGTGAGGGTGCGACTTACCAAGAATCATCATGCCATTTACAGCCCCTCCAAATCGCGCAGGCCCTGCCAAAATTGCCCGAAAAGGCAGCGGTGTCACAGGGAAATTGGGCGATGAAGCTGCCAGACTATCTTGATAGTCGGATATCGCCACTCTCTCGCCGTTTGCTAGCACGTTTGCCCAAATGGGATGTTCTAGTGATATGCTAGGCGATTTTAATTTTGTGGTTTGGGAGTGTTCCGGTGTTTGAGTTGAATCCGCAGCACCGGCTGCATTTTGGCGATCGCTCCAAAGTTGCCAGCAAGCATTCGGATTTACTACTTTCTGGTCAACCACAGCAGCAACCAAACACAAATCTGCCTGACAAGCAACCCCCAAAGTATTTGCTATTTGCAGCAAGATTTCTCGATCGAAGCTAGTCGCGAGAATTTGGCAAATTTGTTGCCCGAGGAGGGCAGGATCGACCGGGTAATGCATAAGACGATCCAGAAATTTTTGGACTGATACTGGTTCTGGGATTTGCGGTCAATGCAAAGTGAAAGACTCTGACAGCGATCGGTCGATAAGCGCGTAAACTTTTGATTTCCTCGGCGATCGATCGTGGCAACCAAGCCTTTATTCTAAGATGTTTGAGCCTGCTCACCCTGCAAGTATAGAACCTCTCCATAACTGTCGGCGTGAGTGTTATGAGCCTACTTTTTGTGTTTGCATACCCGGTAGGCCGGTCACTAGATAAGTGAAAATATACCCCGATCAGACTGAGTTCTATTTTCGTGTTTTCTACCCTTCGATCTGTACGGGATGAACTTTACCATCCTTTACCGGATGAGAATAAATCCTATCCCCGCTAATTTTGACCGTTATTGGTAGCATAAAGCTTTTCTAGAGACCGCTTAATGATACCCCTCTCCTCAGTCTGTGATGTTTCCTATTTTAGTTTGTGATCCTAACAAATTTTTATTGTGATACAAATCTGCCGATCGAGTGACGCCGATCGCAAAAATTCAAAATCCCCAAATTATCACTCATAACATAGCTGAGAGTTTTCGAGTTTTTGCTCAAAAACTCATTTTTCACAACTTGCCGGAGCAGCACGGCACACTCTCTTGTGAGATTTATCCCACCTACCTGCTTACTTATTTTGTGCTTCCTGTTGGGCTTTATCGCTATTTTGGCGGTAAAGTGCCGTCCGGTTCAGAGCCGTTGTATAGCGGGGATGCTTGGAGGGCACAGCGGCCATCAAATCCGAAGCTTGCTGCCACTTAGCAGCTACCACTAACCAATCCTCGCGAGATTGAGCGGTTTTGCTGTCGTTGGCTGCTTGCTCGGCGACTCGCACTGCTTGTGCAAAAGAGTCAACAGCAGAATTAACAGTCTCCTTAGAAATTTTCAAAGCAGGTTTTGCCTCGGAGGGAGCGACATTGGCAATTGCTTGGGTGGTGGCTTGTGTGCTGTTGAGTTCTGGGGAATTGAGTCCTTTGTAGATGGCGGCCACTGCCGCAAGCAACAGCACGGTCAAGCTGATGCCGCCGACGATACCGCGCTGAAATTGCCGCGGTTCCTGCATCGAGCGAGGTACAGCCATTCTCGGCAAAGCCCGTTTACCTGCTTGAGCTTGGCGTTCATAATGGGCGGTGGCTAAACGCTTAAACAAATTCGGCTTTCTGAGTTTAATTTCTTGAGACCACAGCAGTTGATTCTCCGAATCGCGAGTAATTTCTTCGAGCCACAGCAGTTGGTGTTCTCGGACAAGCCGGCTGTTGATGTTGACTCGGCGAATATTGTAGGGCGAAATGCCCTCCAATATTTCTTGGACTCGATCGACCAAGCTAGACTGTTCGAGTAGTTGGGGTGTGGCAGCTTCGCACAGCAGTTGCAGCACACCCTCTGCAAACACGGCTCGGGCCCTCACCCCTACCTGTGCGAGTTCGTCATTAAGGATTTGAATAATCGATGCAACCGAGCCCTGGCGAGCTTGTCGAGCAATGTCATCTATTGGATTGGTCATAAAACTATCTTGACGTTTAGCAAGCTGTTAACTGTGAACCGAAAGTCTCGGATCTAATTTTTACCTACACCGCCCTAATGCTCCGACTATATCGGTAATCCGATTAGTGGCCAGATGTAAGGCGGGTGATTTATCGAAAAAATGGGTCTAAAACCCCGTGCTTCTAGCACGGCTTTGGATTAAAATAGAGATGGTTGAAATCCCCAAGGTGGGCGGTTGTGAAGTGGCTTTTAGTCGGCACCCTCGAACCTGAAAGCTCTTTAAAAGCACAAAGAAGGGTAGCGAAAACCTTGTAAAACACAGCTAGAGAGTCAACGCATTCTCAATACCAGAAAATCCCTAATTCGGTTCAATCAATCCAGTAGGGCGGGGCACGCCCGAACTCTAGGTCGTATCCTAGTACGCTTTTGGAGATAGACCCTCTGGGGTTGCTGTAAGTCAGACTCGTCAATTGGTGTTTTTTCACGGTTGAAAGGTTTGAGAATTGCCTGCAAGGGATATGGTGCCTAAAGGTCAGTCGCTGAATTAAGAATCTCCGGACTTTAGCACGGAGAGTGTCAAGAGGGCATCCCCGACAATTGCTAACGGCAGGGTAACGCCCGGCGAGGATGTCCAAAGAATCACCAAAGCATTCCTTGATTTCCCCCAATTGTTCAGTCTGTGATGTAATATACTAGGGGTTGCGACCCGTCCACTCGGCTAACCACAACACTCCGAAGCAGTCATATGCTTGCGAAAGTAACTAGCGAGAGAAAGCGAGAAAGATTCCGGTCACTGGTTCGTCTTGCTCGAAGAACAAGGCGATAAAACATCATCCAAACAGGAATGTACGAAAAAACAATTAAACTGCTTACCGAAGGCGAGCGGCTGCCTGGCTTCCTCTCTGTCGGGAGGATAAAGGTCGAAAGACCTTCTTATGCTGTGTAAGACCCATTTAAGCACGGGTTTAAAAGGGCAACGGCAGACGAGACGGGAAGCCCTAACTAGATCGGTACTCCGATTAGTGATGGGTATTTCACTCATACAGGTTATCACTGACACTGCCAGGTTAAAATAAACAGATGCAAATCTTGCATACTGATCCACTTAAAATTATCGCCACAGCATCGAGCGAGGCTAACAGCAAATAAACTATGGGAAAAGTAATTAGCGGTCAAATTTTTGTTGTAGACGACAACATCGATACAGATCAAATTATCCCTGCCGAATACCTGACCCTGGTTCCCTCGAAGCCGGACGAGTACGAGAAACTAGGCAGTTACGCTATGATTGGGTTGCCCGATCGCTACGGTAAGTTTATCGAATCCGGTGAACAGAAAACCCGGTATCCGATTATAATAGCGGGCGAAAATTTTGGCTGCGGTTCTTCGCGGGAGCACGCTCCCATCGCTCTGGGGGCTGCAGGCGTCACAGCAGTGGTGGCTTTGTCTTACGCACGCATTTTCTTTCGCAATTGCTCGGCTACGGGCGAATTGTACCCGATCGAATCAGTTGAGCGACTCTGCGACTTGTTTGTAACGGGGCAAGAAGTGACGATCGACTTTACAGCAGAGGTAATTGTCAACCACACTCTCGATCGAACTTTCTCCCTCAAACCTTTAGGAGAAGTAGGTCCGGTAATAGATGCCGGAGGGTTGTTTGACTACGCGCGCCAAACGGGAATGATTGCTGCTAGGTAAAGACTGCAAAAAAACCCGAGCGCAACCACGGGGGGTTTGCCTACAAAAACCGGGTTTCTTGATTTTGTTTTTATTGATGTCGGCCTACTTTAATTTTGAAAGTTAGTAGTGCCTAACAAGTATAAGAATTACGCAAGTGGCTCATTTCTCTTGACTTGTAGGGTGCTCTACTACTTTCGTTATAAGGCGACGATCTAGAGTTTGAAATAGTAGAAGACCTTAATACTTGTCAGACTTCCGTAATTCCTAAAGTAAGGATACTTGCTAGAGTTTTGTGGGAACTCTGGCGTTGCTGAGTGAAGGTTTTCTTGGCTAGGGATCTGGATTTAGGGGAAGCAATCGGGGTCTCGGATCAGACAATAGACCTCTTGCAAAAGTCCTTTTCATAAATTTATAGGAAGGGCAAGATGCCCATCCCACAAGAGTTATTTTTTCTTGTGGGAAGGGCATCTTGCCCTTCCTAGTTATTTTTGCAAGAGGTCTAATTTTTGCAACAGAACCTGCTCCCTAGCTGTACCTCATCGGCTAACGCAACTATACTCACTTGCTAGAAATTTCTAAGTTCGATGTTTTCTTTACTTGAAAAAATCCGCTCCTGATATAGTCACAGGTTTACCGCCAGTTGTCACTTTTCTTGGCTCGATCTGATACGCACCCTCGTTACTCTTGGACACACGTATATAGCGAAGACCATCTAGTTTTCCCTGCTGAACAAGTTGATTCCAGTCATTGCCGTTAATTCTGATTACGACAGATGGACCGCAGCAGTTAGCCGTCATATCTTTTGTGATCACACCACTACTCCAACCAAGAATCGCACACTGGCTTTCGTACAATTGAGTAACAACGGTTGCTGCACCCGTATTTATTGTTTCGTTGCTACAGTCAGCTAACGCTTTTTCCTGACCTAGTGATAGAGTCAAAGCCAGCACTAATAGCAATGCAACGAGCATCTTTCTCATTGTGGAAATTCTCCTAACTTTAAATTGACTTGACTTGTTGGTCTGCAAGTATGGTTCTTACATTTAGACCAAAGAAATTAACGGTAGCGATTCACGAACAAAGACAAATCCATGGTTACGAGGGGATATTTAGTGTCTAGTCAGAGGAGGAAAATATATTTCGCCTTTGTAGGCATAAAAGTAGCCACTCTGTAACTAGCCACCACGCCGAGTCTAAACTCTTATGGAAGGAGGCTAGAAGTTGCTTTGGATGTATCTCATCAGCGCACGCAACGTCTATTATCTTTTCTGAATTTTTACGAAAATGCAAGGACTTTTCTGCCCTAGATCGTTAATATTTGCGATCGTCTTTCAGGGTCAAAAAACCTAAAACCCTCCTAGTGCCCGATTTCAACATCTTCAAGGATACCGAGGGCGTCGGAAGGACGGCTGCCGAGTAGTAGGCGCTCACCAGATAGAAAATAATGGCTTTTTCGTTGATGCCCATGAATCGGACAGACAGACCAGGTTGGTACTCGTCGGGGATACCAGTTTGGTGCAGCCCAATCACGCCCTGATCTTCCTCACCAGTCCGCAACACCAAGATAGAACTAATCTGTGTGCGGACTGCACTGTACGCTATTTCATATCCACGGTAGCGATCGAGTCAATAAAATTTAACAAAATACGTTGGTGAGGAATACCAAAAGGTCGCACATCTCTTGAGATCTCAGAATAGCATTTGCCGGCCCGAATATCAGACGGCGCCAACAACTTCATATCCCAACCCTCCAGCAAAACTAAATCCTTGACATCCGCACTAAGCTGTGCATAAAAAACGTGGCGGACAACATCTGCTTCTGTATCGCAACAAAAAAGAGAGACACTTGCAGGAGCATAACTAATTTCTTCTTTCAATTCCCGCAAAACAGCCACTTCCGGCGTTTCGCCCGGTTCCAAGTGTCCGCCAAACAAACCCCAATGTCCGGGATACCTGATATTAGGAATATCGTCCCGCAACTGGCAAAGAAACTTGCCGTCTTGGTACAAAATCGCGATCGCAACGTGAATTTTAGTCATCAGGAAGGAAGAAGAAAGAGGGGAGAAGTTGGTGTAGTTGGGGCAAGTTAACCCTAATCTGTAATATAAACAAAAGAGCCGATAAACCCGCCCCGACCGCGATATTATAGTCTATAAACTTTCAGCATAAATAAACATAGCCACCTCGCTTGGGCGCAAGTACAAACCTTTGATTTTTATGAAATCGACGTACTTAATTAATTATTGAAATAAATTAGCACATTCCTATTTTTATTTATTTGCCGCTGGAGTGCGCTTTAATTGTTCCATTTCCTCAACATAAACTTCACCTAAATCCTTTCCTGCCAATTCCTTCAGAGTAATACTCTTGTAGCGGACTTCTCCTTTGATCAACACTTCATCGCCAAGCTGGGGCAAAGCTTGGTTAGTTAAAACCCAAATCGTACCTGTACCGTCTTGAAGTTGATAGGCCGCATTCCCCACAAACGGAGCGCGATTTTCCACCTTTCCCCGGAGATAAACTTCAGCATCCACTTGGCGCTTTTGTTGAACGTCGCCAATGCTAGCCACATTAAAGCCAAGATTAAGTTGAGACAGAGGTAAATTGCCACAACTGAAAAAACCGCTGGCGAGGACTAGCGACAAAGAGCCGGTGCAGAATCTTTGAACCCAAACTTGCTTAATTGCAGTAGTCATTGGTCAACTGATTTGAGATTTGAGATACGACTTACTTTAACAGAATCCAAAGAATCGATCGCAAGTAAGAAATTTCTCTAGTGTAGTCCTTGACGGGGATTAAGCTAAAATCTAAAATCGTCAGCCCCTAACCCAGAGTCTACAATGGATGCCAAAACTGCTCAAATACTAGATGGCAAAGCTTTAGCGACAAAGATTCAAAGCGAGCTGAGCGATCGAGTCCGCGCCCTACAACCCCAAAAGGGTCGTCCTCCGGGACTTGCGGTGCTGATGGTGGGCGACAACCCAGCCAGCGCTGCTTACGTGCGCAACAAAGAGCGAGCCTGCGCTAAGGTTGGCATAGCTTCCTTCGGCCAGCATTACCCTGCAAACGTTACTCAAGCCGAACTAGAACTTGCAATTGGGGCGCTCAACAAGGACGATCGAGTAGACGGCATTTTAGTTCAATTACCGCTACCAGAACACTTAGATGCAATTTCGCTGCTGTACCAAATTGCCCCCGACAAAGATGCTGACGGACTTCACCCTGTAAATTTAGGCCGTCTCGTGCGCGGGGAGGAAGGTTTGCGGAGTTGTACTCCCGCCGGAGTGATGCGGTTATTGCAGGAATACCAGATTGATTTAAAAGGAAAAAATGCCGTTGTTTTGGGACGGAGTATTTTGGTCGGAAAACCGATGGCGCTGATGCTGTTAGAAGCCGATTGTACTGTTACTGTAGCTCATTCACGGACGCAAAACTTAGGATCGATTACCAATCAAGCCGATATTGTAATAGCCGCAGTCGGGCGCACAGAAATGATTACAGCTAATATGGTCAAACCGGGAGCAGTAGTAATTGATGTCGGTATTAACCGCGTCGTCAATCCAGACGGTACTAGCCGTTTGGCCGGAGATGTGGAGTTTGATGCTGTTAAAAAAGTAGCCAAATTTATCACGCCGGTGCCGGGAGGAATCGGGCCGATGACTGTTGCTATGCTTTTGGAAAATACCGTTTCGAGTTATATTGAATACGGTTCTAATTGAATAGGAGCCAACTTGTGAGCCAGTATTGGCTCAATTAGTAGGGTTAGTAATCAACCAACACGCAAAGATTTTAGCTATGGCTTTAAAACCCGATCCGTCAGGTATAGTGCGCTTAATTGGCGACAACACCTCAGAATTGATTCAACTTTTTCCTGGAGATCTAACAAACTTCCCTTTAGGAGCTTGGGCCCTCGATGGCGACGATACAGTAAATGGCTCAGGGGCTAGCGAGTTAATCCTGGGAAATGAAGGGGAAGATTTTATCGGAGGTTTTGCAGGCAACGATTCTGTATTTGGGGGCAAAGGAAGAGATTACCTGTATGGATCTGATGGAAATGACTGCCTCAGTGGTGGTCTAGATGCTGATTTCCTTCTTGGAGAAACTGACGATGATCTTGTAGGCAATGATATTTTATTTGGGGGTAGAGGCAATGATGTTTTAGACGGCGCAGGGGGTGATAACACTCTGGTTGGCGGCTTGGGCAGAGACCTATTAAGTTGTGAGTTTGGCGCTAATTTATGCGTTCTGGGAATAGATCCTGCCACTACAGATATCAATTCTACTGATGCGATCGTATACTTTGATCCTGATTTTGATCGCATTGGCTTAGCGAGTGGCTTAACGGTCAATGATATAGTGTTAGAGCCGGTAGAGAATGTGGCAGTAACATTTAGGTTCGATTGGCCGCAAGCTTTACTACAGTTCGTGCCTCCCTATCTGACCATGGAAAATAGCGGCTCTCTGTCAGGGACTCTAATCAGAGTCAGGAATTCTAACGCGATTTTAGGTATTGTAAACGATGTAAGCCCTAATGAACTACAAAGCAGCATTGTTTCCGTTCAGGGTTTCTAAGTTGAGGACAATCACTGGTGGTCTGACAAACTTCTCCTATTGTTAGCCACAAACTAACTCCTGATATTTACAGGACTTACGCAGAAACGCTAGTAGTAAGGTGCGAAATACATATAGCCTTTCTCAAAAAGGTGAGGTACGAATTTTGACCTGGAAAGCTTGACAATACAGGGTTTCTGTATACCTCATTTATCTGAGAATCGCTATATCTTACTACTATGGGTAGTGTAAAAATTGACTATGCAGTGTAAGTCCTGTAAAATTATTTATTCTTTGAGTCCGCTGGGAGTGGAATTTGTTGTTGTAGCAATTTCAATATCCGAGCGAAATCACTAATCACTATGATTTACCGTGAGGAATTTTTGATAGCAACAACGCGAATTCGGCGATAATCTGCAATCCAATTACCATCGCGGTACAGCGCCGGCCGCAAACGCTCTTCAACTGCGTTAATTACGTGCGATCGCACATTATCGGACAACCCCGACAAAAAGCCGCCAGCAAACATTTCAATCCAATTTACCATACCCGCGCTGCCACCTTCTAGGGGAGTCGGGCGATCGAACAAAACCGCATAACCCACATCAAATCCCTGCTTTTCCAGAAGCCCAGCATACTCGCCAATACTCGGAAAATACCAAGGATTAAGCGCTTCAGGCTCAAGCGGGCCAATTTCTGACAAAACACTCAAAAGTGCGCGGACGATCGCCCCCACATTCCCCTTACCGCCAAACTCAGCCACAAAACGCCCTCCCGGCTTCAGCGCTTTTTCCACACAATTAATCACAGCATCCGGCTGCTTAATCCAGTGCAAAACCGCATTAGAAAACACCGCATCTAACGGCTCTCCTACTTGAAAACTCCTCGCATCTGCGACAGAGAAGTTAATGTGAGGATAGTTAACCTTGGCCGTAGAAATCATCGACAAAGAGGAATCAATACCTTGCACAAAAGCACCAGTTTGAGCAATTTTTTCAGTTAACTGTCCCGTACCGCAGCCCAAATCCAGAATTTGTTCACCAGCCTTCGGAGCGAGTAACTCCACAATAGATTCACCGTACTGCCAAACAAAAGCATGATTTTTCTGATAAAGGGCAGAATTCCAAAAATCTTGTGACATCTCATCTCTTCCTTTCACTTCTTTTCTCATCTCTTCGCGTTCTTCGCGCCTTCGCGGTTCGTTATTAAATTATTTGCTAGCAAGCAGACCAATTCCATCCCCCTCAATACGGCAAACCCTAATATTTTCCAAAAGGCGCGCTCCCTGCTTTTCATAAAAAGCAATTCCCGGCGCATTGGCAGTATTAACAGTCCATTCTATACGCCCGCAATTTGTGGACTCAGCAATTTTCGCCAAATACTTTAACAGCGCTGTCCCGACTCCCATACCGCGCATTGGAGCTTGCACAAATAAATCATCAAGCCAAAGGCACGGCTGCGTCAATAAACTTGAATAGGAGGAATAAAAAAGAGCAAATCCGACCGCTTTTCCCGCAACTTCCGCCAACAAAACCCGCACTAGCGGAGGCTGGCAAAACAACGTTTGCTGCAATTTATCTGCTGTTGCTGCTAAGAAATTTTTAGATCCATCAAACTCGCTTTTTTGCGAAATAAAATCCACAATTAATTCCAAATCTGCCAGATCTGCTTCTCTAATTCTGATATCCAAATTAGCCATTGTTTAATTCTCAACTTCGCCTATTAATCACTGTATGAAATATCATCATCAATGTCCAATATATGTTTGACTAACCACTTATACTTTTAAAATATCAATCATGGGGACTTATGGAACTTCGGCATTTGCGTTATTTCATTGCAGTTGCAGAGGAACTGAATTTCACTCGTGCAGCCGAAAAACTGCATATTGCCCAACCTCCGCTGAGCCAACAAATCCAGCATTTAGAGGCCGAGTTGGGGTTTCAACTGTTTCGCCGCACTAAGCGGACAGTTCATTTAACGGCAGCGGGACAGGTTTTTTTCGAGGAGGCTGGGAAAATTCTGCAGCAAGTCGATCGAGCAATTCAACTCGGCCGACAAACCAGTCGGGGCGAACTCGGCCAACTGACGATCGGCTTTGTGAGTTCCTCCGCCCACAACGTGGTTCCAGCCATTTTGCAGGCCTTTCGCACTCGGTGTCCCGCCGTTAAGCTGGAACTGCAGGAACTGACGACAAACGAACAGTTGCAGCGGCTGCGGTTCGGGCAAATTGATATCGGCTTCGTGCGGCCTCCGGTTGAGGAAGACGGGATAAATTCTGAAATCATTTTTCGAGAACCGCTGATCGTGGCACTGCCAGAAACGCATCCTTTGGCCTCCCGCGCGCATCTTGGATTACGCGAACTTTCCACGGAACCGTTCATCCTATTTCCCCGTTCCCTGGCTCCGGGGTTGTACGATCCGATCGTCAGTCTTTGCCAGCAAGCAGGTTTTAGCCCGATCGCGGCTCAAGAAGCAATTCAAATGCAAACCATTGTGAGTCTGGTAGCTGCCGAGATGGGAGTGGCGATCGTCCCGGCGTCGATGCAAAATTTCCAGCGCAGCGGGGTAGTTTACAAAGCGTTACCAGAATCAACCTGCATTGTGACGATCGCTCTAATTTGGCGCAGCGATCCAACGGCTGCGGTGCAGCGGTTTTTGGAAGTCGCCAGACTGCTGCAGGGGATTTGAGATTTGAGAAAAGAGATTGTAGATTTGAGATTGACTGGTAATTTGACAAAGTTATTAAAACTCAAAGATTTTCTGTGCAACAACACCCGTAGAATAATTAATTGATGCTCGGAGTTCGAGCAACTACCGCCGTAAAAGTCGGCACGATCCGACCCCAACGGCTCAGAATATTCCACGTAATTATTCAGTACAAGAGAGCAAGGGATGGTATTGGCAACAGAAATGGGTTCGTCCCAACCGGAATCCTCTTTCGACCTATCTACTTATCTAGCCAAGCGAAAAGAGGCGATCGAGGTAGCTCTCGACAGTGCACTCCCGGTCATCTACCCAGAGAAAATCTACGAAGCAATGCGCTACTCGCTGCTAGCGGGGGGCAAGCGCCTGCGTCCGATCCTGTGTCTCGCTAGCTGCGAACTGGCCGGTGGCACTACATCTATGGCAATGCCCACAGCTTGCGCTTTGGAAATGATCCACACCATGTCGCTGATCCACGACGATTTGCCGGCAATGGACAATGACGACTACCGGCGCGGCAAACTGACGAACCACAAAGTCTACGGCGATGATATCGCCATTTTGGCTGGCGATGGTTTGTTGACCTATGCTTTTGAATTTATCGCCACTAAAACTGAGAACGTACCCCCCCAACAGGTGTTGCAGACGATCGCCCATTTGACGCGGGCATCCGGGGCTGCTGGACTTGTAGGCGGTCAGGTGGTTGACGTGGAATCCGAAGGAAAGACAGATATTTCTCTGGAAACTTTGAATTACATTCACGCTCACAAAACAGGCGCGCTGTTAGAGGCCTGCGTAGTTTGTGGGGCAATTTTGGCTGGGGCCTCGGCTGCGGATTTGCAGCGGCTGTCTCGTTTCGCTCAAAATATTGGGTTGGCTTTCCAGATAATTGACGACATTCTGGATATTACGGCTACCCAAGAAGAACTGGGCAAAACTGCTGGCAAAGATGTTCAAGCAGGAAAAGTCACTTTTCCCAGTTTGTGGGGAATTGAGGAGTCTCGGCGCCAAGCTTCGCAGCTTATTGCTGATGCTAAGGCTCAATTGGCAGTGTTTGGGAGCAAAGCTCTACCGCTGCTGGCAATCGCCGATTTTATTACCAGCCGCAGTAACTAGAAATACCAAACACTATGCAGGAAATTTGCAGCGGCATTTTAAACAATCATGTACTGGTGGTTGCTTTGCTCGCTTGTCTGGCGGCTCAGATCATGAAGCTGCCGATCGAGTTAGTCAAAAATCGCAAGTTTAATCTTCAGTATTTGGTAACAACGGGGGGAATGCCCAGCGCTCACTCGTCTTTTGTGGGCGCTTTGGCTGCTGGAGTGGGACAAACGATGGGATGGGAAAGTCCGGACTTTGCGATCGCAGCGATCTTTGCAATTATTGTGATGTACGACGCAGCAGGCGTCCGCCAAGCAGCAGGCAAGCAAGCTCGCATCCTCAACCAAATTATTGACGAGTTTTTTGAGGAAGATCACAACCTTAATGAGGCTCGCCTGAAAGAGTTGCTGGGACACACTCCTTTTCAAGTGCTTGTCGGTTTGGGGCTGGGAATCACTATTGCTTGGATCGCAGGGCCTGCATATTAAGTTTTAAGTATGGAGTAAATTTGGGGCAGTGGTGTTTTTTGACGAGTTGGAGGAAAAAGTTGGCGGCGGGGATTAATAGTTCGGCAACTCCTCCGTCTCTAGCTCAGAAAAGCACCCGAACTTTTTGGAAGTTTCTGGCAATGCCTATTCCCTAATTAAGCACTTCAAAAAGTTCAAAAAGTTTTTTCACTTCCCACTCCTTGGAATTGTTTTGCTATGCTCCAAAGACTATACGTACACAACTTCAGATGCCTAGAAAACTTTGAACTGCCCATAAAGGGGATGCCATCTGCTCTCTTGATTGGAAAAAATGGTGCAGGTAAATCAACTATTGCCTCTGCATTAGAAGTCCTTCAGAATATTTGTCGAGGCATCAATAGAATGCGCGACCTTGAAAAACTTAACCTTATCAGCTCGAAAGATTTCGCTCGTGGAAGGTCTGATGTTCCGATCCGGTTTGAAATAGAAGTATTACTCCAAGATAAATTATACAAATATGTCCTTGCCTTAAATTTACCAAAAAAACTTAGAGAGCTTCGAGTTTTTGAAGAGCAACTGCTAGTTGCAGGAGAGCCAATTTACTCTCGAAAAGAAGCCCAAGTCACTCTTCACACCAGCTCCCAAAATCGTGAAGCTCAGTTTCGGGTAGATTGGCATCTTGTTGCCCTGCCCGTAATTCAGGAGCAATCTGAGACTGATCCGCTTCATATTTTCAAGACTTGGCTGGCTCGCATGATCATTTTAGCTCCGATTCCCAGCTTGATGACGGGAGACTCAAACGGTGAAACTTTGGAGCCAAAGCGAGATGGTTCAAACTTTGGGGAGTGGGTTTCGGGCTTACTGAGTCGCTATCCTGCCGCCTACACACAGGTTGATAAATATCTCCGAGAAGTCATGCCTGACATTCAGGATTTTCTGAATGAACTAATCGGCAAAGACTCGAAAAGCATGATTGTTCGGTTTGAAGCAAATAATGCGAATCTGAGTATTGAATTTAATGACTTATCTGACGGGGAGAAATGCTTTTTTCTTTGCGCTGTTGTCTTGGCTGCCAACAAATTTTATGGCCCACTTTTTTGCTTCTGGGACGAGCCAGATAACTATCTATCCTTATCGGAGGTTGGACATTTTGTAATGTCTCTGCGACGCTCATTTAAAAATAGCGGTCAAATTTTAGTGACATCGCATAATCCTGAAGCAATCCGCAAGTTTTCAAATGAAAATACCTTTGTATTAGATCGCAAAAGCCACTTAGAGCCAACTTTAGTCAGACCGCTGAGTGAGATGTCTGTTAAAGGCGACCTGATAAATGCTTTGATTGGTGGCGACATAGAGCTATGAGTAATAAGTATCAACCCCACATTCATGTGTTTGCCGAAGATGATGCTAATCGCCAGATTGCCAACGGATTTCTTCTTGGGCCAAACCTTAATAACCGTGCTGTTAAAGTCCTGCCACTTCGTGGTGGTTGGATAAAAACTGTGGAGGAATTCACGAAGGAGTATGCGTCTGAAATGCGACAATTACCAGAAAGAAGGATGGTTTTGCTCATTGATTTCGATGATGATGAAAATCGGTTGAGTTATGTAAAACGTCATATTCCAGACGATCTAGAAGCAAGAGTATTCGTGCTGGGAGTGCTATCTGAACCAGAGAATCTAAGGACAGACATCAAAAAGACTTTTGAGGAGATTGGAGAAGCTCTTGCAAAAGATTGTTCTGACAACACAAATGAGTGATGGGGACATAATCTTCTCAAACACAACAAAGGAGAATTAGATCGTATGGCTTCATCTGTAAAACCATTTCTCTTTAAATAAATAGCTCCAAAAGTCGCGCACGCTACTTAAATGTGAGGTGCGCGACTGCCAATAATTTAGCGGAGTTGGGAGCGCTCAAAAGTCGCGCACCCTAATGACTACTGACCGAATTCTGCTTGCAGCAGGTCATCGTTGTCATCGGCGATCGTGGCGACAATAGTAATAACCCGAGAAATTTCCCCGGCCGAGATTTCGGCGATCGTCCGAGTCGATATTACCGCAACTTGATTGTCAACAATGGCAAAATGAGATTCCAAAGTAGACAGCCAATTCATTTCTAGGATTTTCCGCATTAATTGAGCTTCATTTTTCGCCGGCAACTGCAGTACAAAAGCCCAAACAGTCAAAGTATCATCTTCGGTTTCGCCGCTGAGTTGCACGAACACTTCAACACTGCCGTACTTAAACTTCCAAAGATGTCCGCCAGCTTCATTTTGACCGACCATCACTTTTTGGTCTACAGCCATGCTGGCGATGACAGTTTCAATTTCTTCTGCATAGGTGACGGCTGTGGCTTTTTCGACCTGCTCGGAGGCGATCGCGCTTTCACTCGATTGGCTTTCTGCGGAAGCTGTTTGTATGTTCGGCTCGCTGGTAGTCATGATTATATTTAGACGGAAAACTATTCCAATAATCAGTTTACTTCCTATTTAGGACTTACAAAAATAGTCCTGGACGCACAAAAACCTTCATAAACCGGGTTTCTTGGCAAAAACCGATCGTGAAAAAGCCCCTCCCAGGCAAAAAACCCTGTTTCGGATACCTCGTGGGTAAGTTCCCTGAGAACGAGTAGAACACGGGAAGCAGAGCCATTGGATCTGCGTTACCAGTCCGAGCCTGAGAACCCATGTCCAGAGGCTC
Source organism: Microcoleus sp. OTE_8_concoct_300 (assembly GCF_031383065.1). Lineage (NCBI taxonomy): Bacteria > Bacillati > Cyanobacteriota > Cyanophyceae > Oscillatoriales > Microcoleaceae > Microcoleus > Microcoleus sp. OTE_8_concoct_300. The sequence goes on from NZ_JANMZH010000013.1 coordinate 19,663, forward strand.
TGTCTCGCTTGTCGCTTGTTTCCCAGGCAACACGGGAGGCTCTTCCTCCGGATCTGCCCAGGCTAGAGCCTGGTAACGAGTAGAATACCATTAAGTCTTCTACTGGTTAAGCTATTTGGCATTTAAATTGAAGCTCGATCGCGGGTTCTGCTGCCCACGCCACAAGAGTTTAAGAAACAGTAGCTGACAAATTAAATGCGGGACAGCTTACTTCCCGGAAGAGCCTGGGAACCCATCTCCAGAGTCCGAGCCTCGCTTCTGTTTAAGCCTTGGGCTTAGTCGCCGGCTTCTTCTCAACGGTATTCAAGCCGTTGAGGAACATCGGCACAAATTTCTCCACAAATGCCTGCGGGTCGCGGTTCCAGGCCCGCTGAGCTACATCGACTCTGGTCATTTGCAGGTCGGGGGCCAGCAGGGTTCTGGGCAAGCGTTCCATGAGGTATTGCGGGCGTTCCCACATCGGCATGGTGTTGGCAATATCCACCAGGCGCGTGACGCGGCGGAGTTCTGCCCCCAGCATGATATCCATTCCCGATTCAAAAGCTGCTTGTTCGATCGCCACATACTTGCGCTTTGCCTGTTCCACCTTCTGGCGGTGTTCCGGGCTTTTGTCGGCGATTTGGGCCAGCCAGCGGTTGCCCCAGCGGACGTGACCAGCTTCTTCGGGAAAAATCTTTTCGATTGTTTCGCGGATTTTGACGTTTTCTGCGGTTTGGGGAGCCTGTTTGAGGGCGTGGATGTGCGCTGAGAAATATTCGCAGCCCCGCTTCTCGGTGACGTTAATCGCGGCTAGGGAAGAAATTACAAAGTCTTCGCCGTCCTTGGCGGGGTCTTTTTGCTCGCTGTCGAGCAACCTTTCAAATTCGTCAATGTAGGAGACTCCCGGCGGTGTTCCCACATTTTGGCCGATGTCTACCAGCAAGTCGGTGAGCCACATAGCGTGTCGCGCTTCGTCGGAAATGTGCCGGGAGAGGTCGCGCACGAGTTCTGCCGGTTCGCCGTCTAGCCGTTCGATCAAGTCGGTGAGGTCTTTGCAACTGCGCTGTTCGCTGTAGCGGTAGCGGTTGAGGGTGATCAGGTGAATTTCGCGATCGCGTACTACTTGAGCTAAAATTTCGCGCGCTCCCATTGCGTTGCGCAGCTTGCGGGGATAGGCAACAGTCATGCTTTTATGTTGTTTTGTAAAGATACCTATATAAGTGTAACGCAGTTTTTGGGATCCCTAATTCCGGAAGCAAGTTAGAACTTTGTTGTCAATAGCCTATTCCCAATGCCCTATTCCCTATTCCCGATGCCCTATTCCCAAAGTTGATATCAACTCTCAGTTGATTCTGAAACCAGATCCTCCGAAGCCGACTCTTCTTGAAATTTTCGTGCCTCCTCCACTTCCAGTCTAGCCAGCGTACTCGCGGCATCCGCCAACTGCAAAGCCAGATTCATTCGACCAACTGGGTTTTTCTCCTTCCAAAGGTCTTTTGCCAAGAAATGCACTCGATAGCGGAACATTTTAATTGACTGTGATGGAATAACTTTAGCTGTCATGGTTATAGTCTCTCTTCAACTGTAGCTAGAATGCGAAGCAGTACCCGTTCGGGTTCTAGATAGACAAATGTCAGTATGATTACTTGATCTTCATTGCCGATCGTGACATCCCAGGTGGCAGAGCGCGGTTCAACCCGTTCGTGCCTGACTATTACAGTATATTGTCCTGCTGCCAAGTCATCAAATCCCGCATCTGCCTCCATCAAGGCAACTGTCTCCTCGAGCAGAACCCGTCCGTCCCGAGTCAGTAAAGTAATGAAGGCAATGCCGTCAACTGAAGTCATGGCGACATTATTTTGATTGCGGATCATCACAAAAATATCGGACATTCTTTGGTTATTAGTTATTGGTTATTTGTTATTTGTGACTGGTTACGATCGCTACAAACTCAATTATAATTACTTAAGCGTACTCTTTATGTAATAATCCTGTTAAGGATATTTAATGACTGTGAATCATTTTAAGCATTTGCTGATCTTGACTGGTGCAGCGCTTTTCGGTTTTGAAGCAAACCATGTGACTACTTAATACAGCCTAACCTCATAACTTTTGCCTAGAGTGCTACAGGGATAACCTGAAACAGCTTCTTGAATCTGCCATATTGTTTTGACGGCCCTTGTTCCGAATAACATACTCATAGATCCCGCACATCTTTCAGCGCCATTGGTATCGATGAACCTGTATTCAGCACTATCACCACCACGACTAGCACTACCACAATCTGTAGGATATAGCAGACCACTAGCACCTCCTGATAAAGAATAATAACCTTGTGGTTCTCTAGTAGCACAACTCTCCTCATGAGAGCGCAGCCATCTCATTGTGAAATCTCCACTAGAACTAGAGAACTCAGGAAGAACAGCCTGAGCTAAACAGAGTTGAATACAAAATGCAAATTCAACAGGGATAGTATATTTCATGCCCAATCTTCTCATAGAGCCTTGCTCTATATAAATAAGTTTCTATTCAACTAATTGCCCCAGTCTGAGGTAATTTTTGCTTGATACTCTTCTTCAGTTAAAATACCGTTGTCTAAAGCTTCTTTGAGTTTAGCAATCTTTTCTGTCCTGATTTTTTCATATCGTCCTTGAAAAATTTGTCTTCTTACTGCTTCTTCAACATCTTTTACTTTATCTTCATATTCATCAGCAGTTAAAACTCCTTCAGAGAAAGCTTTCTGAAATTTGTCAATTTTTTCTTCTATTAAGAATTCCACCTCATACTCATCAATCTTATTTTCTAACGCTAATTTTTTGACATTAAACTCTGTATCAGTTAAGATTCCATTTGCCAATGCTGATTCTAATTTATGGAGGTCTTCAGCTACTTTTTCCAAAGCTTTTTTCCTGGCATTAGAATTAACAATAGAATCAGCTTGTGAAGAATTACGTGGAATTAATTGAGGTGAAGTTGTAGCTGTCCTGCCTCCAATTCCTCAGCTTTTTGGATTTTTTTAAACTTCAGATCATTTTCAACATAGCCAATAATTTCGTTTTCTATAATTAATGACCATCCTGCTCCTGCTAAACCAGTTAATACTGTAAATCCTCCCGTAAACATAGCTGTAACCCCAGCACCAGTTAGATTAGTTAGCCACTGACCTGTGCTAGTTTCGAGAGTGAATTCGTGAGGAACAGTTGGGTCTTTAGACCAATATATTTTAACTTGGAAGGCTGAGTTAGTTCCGAATAATGTTCGGATTTTACCAGTTTTTTTTGCTTGAATAAAAAAATTGCCCTCTGCTTCCGTATTATCTAGTTCATATTGTTTTTTGGTGAACCAAATAATTAATTTTCTCTAAATACTAGACAGGTCTTGTTCATTGTTAGATACAAAATAATTTTTTGCCATTTTACACTCCTTTGATTTGTAGCTTAGACAGACCAATTAAAAAAAAATAAAAGCAATGATTTTTACGGATTTTTATCATCCATAATCTAGTACAACGTAATTACAGCCAAAGTTTGAAATATTTACAAAACTTTATATTTAAAAATAGAGTAACTGACAGGGGTGATGCAATGTTATGTTTTTGACAAAGGTAGGTTAACTCTTGCTAAAAAATGTAAGTTGCTACGCATCTAAATTGAATACAGAGACGGGCAGGATGCCCGTGCCACAAGAATTGTAGAAAAATTGACTGTCAAATTAGATGCACAACAGCTTACTCGATATTGTTATTTATTATTTATTATTTCTTATTTGTTATTTGTTGTTCCAAGACCGCCGTTGCAGACGGTCTTTTTTCGATGAGACATCAAACATCAAAAATGATAATTCTCAACTTTTGATGTTTGATTTTTAACTATCTAACAGTCGTAGTAGAGAGCAAACTCGTAGGGGTGAGGACGCAGCCGCATCGGGTTGACTTCATTGTCGAGTTTGTAGGAAATCCAGGTTTCGATGAAGTCTTCGGTAAATACGCCGGTTTCAGTTAAGAAACTGTGGTCTTTTTCTAAAGCTTCTAAAGCGCCTTCCAAGGAACCGGGAGTTGAAGGAATTTTGCTCAATTCTTCAGGGGAAAGGTCGTAGATATCCACGTCCAAAGGTTCGCCCGGATCGATTTGATTCTTGATGCCGTCAATGCCGGCGCACAGCATGGCTGCAAATGCTAAATAGGGATTGGATGTGGCATCGGGGCAGCGGAATTCTAACCGCTTGGCTTTGGGGTTGGTTCCCGACAACGGAATCCGCACTGATGCCGATCGATTCCCTTGAGAGTAAGCTAAGTTTACAGGCGCTTCAAAGCCCGGAACTAAACGCTTGTAGGAATTGGTCGTGGGGTTGGTGATTGCCAAAAGTGCCGGTGCGTGCTTGAGAATGCCGCCGATGTAATACAGTCCCATTTGACTGAAACCTGCATATTGATCGCCTGCAAATAGAGGTTGGCCGTCTTTCCAAATCGACTGATGAACGTGCATCCCCGAACCGTTGTCGTTAAACAGCGGTTTGGGCATAAAGGTGATGCTTTTGCCGTATTTTTTGCCGACGTTTTTGATTACGTATTTGTAAGTCAGCAAGTAGTCGGCGGCTTGTACTAAAGTGGCAAATCGGAAACCGAGTTCGCATTGACCGCCGGTGGCGACTTCGTGGTGGTGCTTTTCGATGGGTACGCCGCATTTTGCCATTGTCAGCAGCATTTCCGTTCTCATGTCTTGAGAGGTATCGGTTGGTGCTACTGGGAAATAACCTTCTTTGTAACGCGGTTTGTAGCCGAGGTTGCCGCCTGCTTCTTCTTTGCCGGAATTCCAGCGACCTTCGATCGAATCTACGTAATAGTAGCCGGAATTTTGGGTTTGGTCGAAGCGAACGTCGTCAAAAATAAAGAATTCTGCTTCCGGGCCAAAGAATGCTGTATCGCCGAGACCGGTCGAAAGCAAGTAGTCTATGGCTTTTTGGGCAATGGTGCGGGGACAGCGACTGTACGGTTCCCCCGTGCGTGGTTCTTTGATGCTGCAAATGAAGCTGATCGTCGGTTCTGCCATGAACGGGTCCATCCAAGCCGTGGTCGGATCGATGACCATCGTCATGTCTGATTCGTTGATGGCTTTCCAGCCCCGAATGCTGGAACCGTCAAAGGGTACGCCGTCTGTGAATGCGGTTTCGTCGATTTGGTCGTGGTACAGGGAAAGGTGTTGCCAGATCCCCGGCATATCGATGAACTTTAGGTCAACGATCTGGATTTGATTTTCTTTTATGTAGTTTAAGGCTTCTTGCGGCGTCTGGAACATGACTTACTCCTGATATTGCTTGTGTCTTGGCGATCGGCCGATTTCATACTGATTGGGCGATCGTAGGCCTTCAGTACCCAATATTTTGTATCTAGGGCTACAAAATTTTGAAATTGCTGCCCAGTGTGGCCGGGCAGTTCGTGATTCTTGCCCTGTCGATTTTTCGGCTGAAGATACAAGGCAAACGGCCTAATTTTAGGATTGTTTGCCGGGGATTGACTACCTAGAGTGAAAATCCCATCTCAAATCTTAATCAAACGCCGATTTGTAGTAGTCTACAATAGGCTGTCTGTCTCAGATAGCAAAGTATTGATAAAGATTTTTGGGAGAGAAACTTATGCGCGATGCAGTGACGAGCCTGATTGAAAATTATGATGTTGCTGGTAGGTATTTAGACCGGGATGGTATCGATCGGTTGAAATCTTATTTTGCAACAGGCACGGCACGGGTACAGGCAGCGGCGGCGATTAACAGCAATGCTGCGGCAATTGTCAAGCAAGCTGGTATTCAGCTATTTGCCGAACAGCCGGAATTGATCCGTCCGGGCGGAAATGCCTACACGACTCGCCGCTACGCGGCTTGTCTGCGGGATATGGACTACTACTTGCGCTATGCTACTTACGCCCTGGTGGCTGGAAGTACCGACGTACTCGACGAGCGCGTGCTGCAAGGTTTGCGGGAAACTTACAATTCTTTGGGCGTTCCCATTGGTCCGACAGTGATGGGGATTAGCATTATGAAGGAGATGGTTAAGGCTCAGGTGGAAGCTGCTGGCTTGGCTGTGGGGTCTTTTTTGGAGCAGCCTTTTGATTACATGATTCGCGAATTGAGCGAACAAGATATTTAAGTCAATTTGCTACTTCTTTTAGCAGAAAATGGCACTTGTGGCTTCCAGTTAGCAGCAGTGGGATCGATCGCTTTTTTTGGCATCACAGCCTCCAAGCGATCTTTTTTTATCATAATTTTGGGTGGAAAACCCCGTCATCACCTTGACGGCTTTTCCATAGTTAAGTAAGTAGGGGCAAATACACCACTTCATGTAACAGAATGTAAAGCTAGCGTAACCCCGCTCTATTGCTTGGCTTCACTTCGTTTAGCTCGCTTTTGACTACTTATGTATTTTCATACTCATCTACTTAATGTAAAACATTGCTTGAGTTGGGAGTAAACAGATTCTACAATAAATGTGGATTTTAAAAATTGAGTATCAGGCTGCGAAGCAGGGAAAAATCGTAATAAAAGTTAATCTCAAAAACGATTAGAAATAGAGCTTGGGAATTGGTACCTGGGGACTCTCGCGTTACGCGAGTGCAATGCACCTCAACGTCCAAAAGATATCACCACGCTCAACAAGCAAAGGTAGTCAGGCAAGGAAACCCACGCAAAACGGGATATTAAGACCGAAATGTCTTAAGAATCCTCATGCCTTCAGGCCCAGGAGTGTCAAGGGTTATACAATTTTAGATTAAATAGTCCTAGAGGCAAGTGTCACAATTAGTAAGGTGTTCTACTATCCTACACCCTTGAGAATCCGTTCATAATCAAGGTATGACGCACCCTACAAGTCGATTAGAGTGTGCCAGCGGCGTCCAGGACTATTAAAGATTTTAGATTAAAGATTGTAGATTAAAAATTTTAGATTAAAGATTTGAAGAATTGGGAATGACTGATGAATTAAGGGTTTGGACTTTCCCTATAGTTGCATCCTTTTTTGCAACAAATCTTAAAAATCGCCAACACATCCCCAGACGAGGCATTTGTCCAGGGGACTTTTGGTTTGGCGCCGATCGACTCGTTCGGCGGTTGTTGCTTCTACTTCGCCGTTGGGGTAAAGAATGTGGATGATGTCACCGCTGACGAAGGCGAGGGGATTTTCTTGATAATTGGCCGGATTCCTGAGTGGAAAGTTAATGGTTTTCATGGTCGATCGCCCTGATGGTATTTGTAGCCCTTTTAGCAGCACTTAAATCATCCGCTAGTCCCCAAAATTTGTGTGTGATTCTATGAATGTTTATCTGTGATCCAACTAGACACTCAGAGCGATCTCAGTCACATAATGTGAGCTGGGGGCGATCGCCGCGCGACGATAGAAAAACCACAATAATCGCCAAAAATCCCCCCTCGGACTGGTACGTAAGTGCTAATCTGGTACTGTCATTAATCCTATCGGTACAGATTAAAAACTTTGGCTAAACAGCGACTAGACACTTTATTGGTCAGCCTAAATTTGTGCAGTTCCAGACAGCAAGCTCAGGCCTTGATTCGGACTGGGAAAGTCTCCATCAACCAACAGATAGTTGACAAACCGGGCACTGAGGTTGACATTGCAGCAAAAATTCAGATTAAAGAGCGATCGCGCTATGTTTCTAGAGGCGGCGACAAATTAGCCAAAGCTTTAGAAGTTTTTGCGATTCCCGTTGCAGGCAGAATTTGTCTCGACGGCGGCATTTCCACAGGTGGTTTTACCGACTGTTTGCTGCAAGCCGGCGCCGCCCTAGTTTACGGCGTAGATGTTGGCTACGGTCAAGCAGATTGGCGCTTGCGTAACGATCCGAGGGTAATTTTGAAAGAACGCACCAATTTGCGGTATATGACTCCTACTGAGCTTTACGGCAATTCACCCCCCCCAGCCCCCCCTTGTCAAGGGGGGGAGCAAGATTCTTTTCCTTACGGCAATTCGCCCCCCCCAGCCGCCCCTTGTCAAGGGGGGGAGCAACATTCTTTGCCAATAGGGGCTTATGCAGATTTGGCGGTAGTAGATGTGTCGTTTATTTCCCTGGATAAGATTTTACCGGCGCTGTGGGAATTGTTGGCACCACCAAAAGAAGCGGTGTTGCTGGTAAAGCCGCAGTTTGAGGTAGGGCGCGAGAGAGTCGGGAAAAAAGGCGTAGTGCGAGACTCAGCAACTCAAGCTGATGCGATTTTTCAAGTCCAGAAGGCAGCCACAGCTTTAGGATGGCAGCAACGCGGCTTAACGTGGTCGCCTTTACTTGGCCCGGCCGGTAATATCGAGTATCTTTTATGGTTGGGGCTCGATCGCGAACAGGAGTCTGAGCCCAAGGCGATCGAAGAGAGCGTTGTGAAGGAACGGATCGCAGAAGTCACCAAAGCGGCCGCGCGGGAACTTGTCGATCGAGTGTAGATTTGAGATTTGAGATTTTAGATTAATTTCCTGATGTCAAGCTAATCAATTTTAAAAGTCTAATTTGGAACTCCAGATTAATCTAAATTTTCAAGTTGTTTTGTCAATCGGACTCCTCAACTTTCACAAGAGTGAATAATTCCATGCAATCATTAAAACAAGCCGGTTCAGTTTTACTGTACGTTCTAGGTGCCATCGGATATGTGGCGAGTGTAGCTACTATTGTAGGCGTTTCAATTGTCATCAAATGGGCAGCTTTGCTACTGGCAGACAAATTATTATATACAATTCTGATTATCGGCGATTTGTTGAGAGGCATCGAAATTATTGAACTGTTAAATATATTGGTATTTGCTTTTATCGGTATGGGAGTGGGTGTGGCAACAAATCTTCTACCCCCTAAATACGGTCGCAAAATTAGTGCGGCTTTGTTGATACTTATAGTTCCCTTAGTTTTTATGATTACGCCAGCCATCCGATATAATTCTTGGCTGGAAAAAGTAGGGGAATCGGATAAGTTATTGCCGGCGGAAACTGCAACATTAACTAACTCATTTTTGAATAGAAAAGTAGGAGTGCCGGGTTTTCTCGGTTATTACGTATATACTGGTCAGTTTCCGGTTATTCCGACGAAACAATCTGAGATGAAAGACCTCGACAGCTTTGAAAAAAAAGTTAATTCCAGATTTGTACAGTTAACAGGTATTGCTCCGACTATTGTTTCTTGGTCAATGCAGGTTTGTTTTTGGCTAATTAGAATATTTTACTTTTCTATAGCGGTAATTGCGACCATCGCTCATTTTAGAGAAGGCGTTAGAATCGCGAGACGGTGATACGATTTTCGATTTTCGATTTTCGATATATCTCACATCTTGCACCATTCTCAAGAACAGGCTTTCCGGCTTCACAAGAAAATTCACTCTTTGTGGAACAGGCCGGAAAGCCTGTTCATAAAAAGCTTATTGAGAATGGTGCAACATCTCAGATAGATCCTAGCTCTTCGATTCTTAAGAAATAACGCTCTTCTGACCGAAAGCATCGAGGATACAAGCTCCCGGATTCATCCGTGGAGAAATAAAAAACCTGTATCCGATAAGCTGTTGCGGCATTTAAATTGTAGGTCAAAAAAAATTAAAGTCTTGTGGGGTGGGCGTCCCGCCCGCCCTGAATATACAATTTAAATGCGCGACAGCTTAAACAAGCCCCCGAATTTCTCCGTGGGGTCAATGCTTCAATCTAAAATCTAAAATCTAAAATCTAAAATCGATTGACGCACCCTAGTCAACTACTATTTTTAGGGCTGAACAATCAGTTGACCAATTTTTATCAAGACTTGAAGAACCGTATAAAGTTCGTTCATTAGAGGAACAGGTGAAAATATTCTTGATAAGTCATATTTAGGCGGATTCTGAAAGTCTAGCTTGACGAATACAATTTCACTACCATTTGTCATCGCAGCAAAACTCGGTCTATCCTTGCGGGGATTGGCGGTCATGTATGCTAGTGTTTGGGGAAGTGCAGACATTACTGAAATGGTAGTGCGCTTCGACTCTAAGAGTGTCACCCAAAACTGATTTTGCATCACTAAAACATCAATCCGTCCCTTGAGGGTTTCTACTTCATCATCCTCGTCATCTAAAACAATTTGTAGAGATTTTTCAGCCATCCTTTTAAAAGGTGGATCGTAAAAACCCGCTCGTTCCAATAGAGGCGAACCCATGATTAGCGTAACGGTTCCTTCTGGAAGGCTTCCATCATTTAAATGATAGAGATATCGCCGCCGAATTAAATTGAGGGCGGCTTTATCGACTTCTGTAATTTCGGGTAAATCTGCATACCATTCTGGGAAAAATCCCTCGGATTCTGTTCGCGTAATATTGAATCGAGATTCAACATCTGCTAAAGTTTGGATGATTTCAGTAATGGCTGTTGTTTGTGTCATATTTTAAACTCTTGCTGCAAGCGATCGATAATTGTATTACGCTCGATGGTGGCGAGAATTTCTTGAATTACCGTATCTTGTCCCAGGGGGCCCCAAGTGCAGCCTTTTTCTAAATAAACTTGGGCGGCGCGACCGACAGCGTAGGTTCCGTAAGCTGCTAAACTAGCTTGAGTAACAGCAACTCCGGCAAAAGTAGAAAAGCCGATTTGCGGGGCCGCAACGGCCGCACTTTTGCCAAATCCCAACAGAAAACTGCTACCCAATTCTCCCAAAAGTACGCCGCCAGCGCTGGAGAAAATAGTCTGCCAAAGTTTGCCCGCTTCGTAACCAGTCATGGGTAAACCGTAAAGTCTGGATAAAGAGCGAATTAAGGCTAAATCTGCCACAGTTGCTCCCATTACATCCAAGAAAGCCACCGGGTTTAAACCGACAGCCAAAGCTTTATATTTCGCAAATTGCCAGATTAAATCTTCGGCTTCTGTTTGCCGCAATTTGAGAACTTGACGGGCAATATTTGCTTCGGCATCTCTAGCTTCAACTAAAGCATTCAGAGCGAGGAGCGATCGACCTTCTCTGTTAAGAATTGTCAAAATTTTATGTTTGAGTTCCTCTATCTGTGCAGGCGGCGACTCCCATTCGTGACTGACTCTTCCGTCTGGCCATTCCACCCGCACTTGCACCGGCGCTGGTTCGGCGGCTACCATGACTATTTCTAAAGATTTGGCAATTTTAGTGGGTGATTTTGCAGTAGATTTATGGGATGAGTTGTTTGGGCGATCGGACAAATTTTCGGGATCTGTTTCATCTGTTACCGCAGCGGCTGCTAACTGTTCTGAATTTCCCAGCGCTTGCAAACTTTGGTAAATAGCTTTTCTGTCTAATTCTGGATAAAGATCTATTTTATTAAAAACTAAAATCAGCGGTTTTTGAGCTGTTTGCAATTCGCACAGTGCTTGATATTCTGTGCGGGTGATATCCCCTGCAACGACAAACAGAATTAAGTCAGCTTGGCGAGTTACTTGTTTCGCCATTTCGCCGCGCACTTCGCCGCCCACTTCATCAAGTCCGGGAGTATCGATTAATTCAACTTGCACCCCTCCTTGCCCCCTCTTGCCAAGGGGGGGTTGGGGGGATTCATCGCTCTCAAGGAAGGATAAAGGCACACTCCAGCGCACGGAACGAGGCCACTGAGTCACGCCGTTGAGAGGGCCTGTTTGCAGGATTTTTTGACCTAAAAGCGCGTTTAAGACGGCTGATTTGCCGCGGCTGACTAGGCCGAAAGTAGCAATGCGAATGATGTTGTGTTCTAGTTTTTCTGAGGTAGAAGTTAAGATATCTAACTGATTTTGCAGTGCCGCTTCTAATTCTGTATTATTCGAGTTTTTTTTGCCTTGGCGCAGGTGGGAATAGCGCGCCAGGGATTCGCGCAAACTGGCGCGGGCTAGGGATAAGCGATTTTCTTGAAGGGAATTGTCAGCCATTGGCGATCGGCTTTTTTAAGCAAGTATAATTTAGCGTGGAATTATAAATTCTATTTCTTATTTTAATACAATTTTTCAAAAAAATCTAGCTTTTTAGTTGCTAATTTTCCAAAAAATATTGAACGGGCAAGATGCCCGTTCCACAATAACAAAAAATTATTGTGGAACAGGCATCTTGCCTGTTATTTTCCCTAACCATCAGATCCGCCTCGGAAAATTTGCTCAACGTTGAGCTCCATATTGGGAAATGTAGGTGAAATAATGCGATCGCTCCCTCTGAACTGTCTAATTCTATACTCTCCGTCCACAAGCTGGCAAACCGAGAGGGTGGGTTCTTTGGGGTCGCCAATATGACGTATACCGCCGAATCCAGCATAATCGGCAATCCAATATTCGAGAATTCCCATCATTTCGTAATCTGCCAACTTTTTGAGATAATCGTCGCGCCTGTTGGTACGGACAACTTCAACAAGTAGCGGGATAGAGGTTCCTTGGGTGATTGTTGCTGACTTGAACCATAAGGGTTCGGATGCTAAAGCCTGACGGTTTAATAGCAAAAGATCGGGGATATATCCTGTATCTTTAGCTGGTGGCTTAACTAGCGCTTTCGAGGGAATGCGGTATGGAAGTTGCAGTTGGGTGTAGAGCAGCGTAAATTCTTGAACAAGGTATGCCGTGATATCTTCCTGTTCTCCTGTTGGCTGCCTTTCAACCATTACCCCGTCGTGAAGTTCGTAGCATCTGTTCTCGGCTTTGTCTTCTAGAAATTCTTCAAAGGTTAGTATTTTTGGGTGAGTTTGTATCATCGTGCAAACTTTCTTTAGGAAGAAGGAAGAAGGAAAATATTAGCTGGTTCCCGGATCGAGTCTGGCAACGGGCAAGATGCCCGTTCCACAATAAACAAAACTTTCTTGTGGAACAGGCATCTTGCCTGTTGCTTTATTTTAACTTAATTGGCTGAATTAACAGCCTCGGATTGAGATATCTGAGGCGAGAGACGACTCGCTACTTGGTTGACGAAAGATTGCAAGAAGGAAACTTGCTGATTTTGCGTAAATACTGCTTGCAAAGTTTTAGTCAACTGGTCGATATTTAAAAAGCCTATTCCAGCATTTTCCGCTTCTCGACTTTGGAAATATTCAATTAAACTCAGTCCCGCTATTCTGGTAAAATATGCTGCACTAATTCCCTGCACTGCGCCTCCTGCTACGTAGGTGACAGCATTGCTTTTGAGCAGTCCAGAAATAGTTTGAGTAGACAGTTCTACTAGTCCCAATTTAAACATTTGACTGGCCAAAGTTGCCGCTACTGTCTTAGCTTGCTCTAAGGAAAACTTTTGCTGGTAGATAGCGCCGAGGTCGATTACGAGTTGGGTACTGATGGCGGTTGTTGCTAGCAAGTCTAAAGCTGGAACCGGATTAGTAAAAACGGCGGCGGCGGCGATGTACTGATATTGTTCGATAATGGGAATTGCCCGATCGCGCCTGACTCCATTCAATAAGGTTTTTGCCTCTAACTTGATACTTGCAGCCTCGCGCACTGCACTCGCCCAGACCAATTGTTGCTGTTCTGCTGTTAAGATTGTAGTCAATCTTTTCGTCAGCGGCTCAAGTTGAGAGACTTGATTTTCGATCCGTTCTTGAAATGTGCCGTCCGCTTGGTGTTGGCGCACTTTAATAGAATTGGGAGAAGCTGCGATCGCAATTATATCTTCTGTCCCCAATATTCCTTGCATTCTTTGCTGCAAAGAGTGCAAAATTTGCGACTGCTGTGCTGGCAAATGTTGGTCTTGTTTGTTCCAGACTAGCAGCACGCGCTGACCGGCGGACGCTAGCTGAGATAATGTTTTAAATTCGGAATCTGTGATGTCGCCCGCTGTCACAAACAGCACTAAATCACCGTAGATTTTGGGATCGGCATTTGTATTAACAAACAGCGGTGCTGTTTCTTGTAAACTAAGCTTTTGCGGGTGTTGAGATGCCCAATTAGAATTTAAAACTTGAAGTAAAGCAGTTTTGCCGACAGCTTTGCCGCCCGTTACCGTAATCCGTAAATCTTGTCTGTCTAATTCGGCTCCCAGGCGATCGAGCTTTGCTGTTAGATGAGCAGGATCTGCTGAGTTTTGAGCTTCTGAGGCTAGCAATTTAATTGCGGTTTCTGAAGCCGCGATCGCTTTTTCGGCTGCTTCCCGGTTCGCTAGGGGTTGGGGGAGCTCGAGTTCGAGTTTGGGGGATTGTTGTTTCCACCACCAATACCCTGCACCGGCGGCCGCCAAACCGATGAGTGCCGTTTCGCCCATTTCTGAACCCGAATGCTGTAGAGTTTCCAACAGCCACAGCGCCGCTGAAAGTCCTATTCCGCCAATTAAAATCGGTCGCCGCAAGTTAAGTGTCATTTTTCCCTTCCTGTGGGTATTGTCGCCAAGCTTAACCTTACCGGGCTTGGCCTCCCTCCCTATATTCCATCGTACCTCTGTAGCATCCAAACTGGCAGGCTGGCGATCCGACTTTTTGCGATCGGGATTTGCGGCCCCGGCGACAATCAACTTTTTGCACTTCTACAAACGGGGAATAGGGGACTGAAGTCCTCACTACAAACCAAGAGATTTTTACAGGATTTTGCAAATATAATAGTTGATTTTTTCTCTATGTTGGTAATGCTTGAGATTGTGATTCAAAAATATCAATTATTTGTTTGGGAATTGCTCGCGGTCGCATCGTGGTAACTTCAACCCAAACCCAAAGCGCCTCTGCTTTTAACAAGATTTGGTCGCTTCCACCTAAGCGAATCTCGTAGCGGCGGACGGCGCGCGGGCCGCGCATTTGTTCTATCCAAGTGGATATTTCAAGTCGATCGCCCGCGGCGGCCGATCGCAAATAATCAATCTCTATCCGCCGCATTACAAAGACGCCGCCCAATTCCCGGTAGCGATCGAGTGTAAATCCCAAGTGTTCTAAATGTTCGATCGCAGCGTGTTCTAAATAATGCTGGTAGACAGCATTATTGACGTGACCGAGGGCGTCCATTTCGTAATGGCGCACTCTAATTTGTGCAGTAAATGGTGCCAATTTCTCACCTTTCCACTTGTTGCGGTATTTTGTAGTTCCGAGTGCGATCGCGCTCTGGGTCGATACTCGATCGGAACTGATTGCAAGTTACACTAAATAGTTGAAACGTCACTGCTTCCAGGTTAATCTTAGTCCTGGAAGCACAGACGGTCATCACCTTGGTTTTTTTACGACAATACACTGGCTTAAAACCCTCAGTCTCGGTTGAAAAACCCGGTTTCTTGGTTCTGAGTGCGTCCCGGACTAAATCTTTGAGAAATCGGACGGGTAATTGCTTAGTCTCCCAGACAAATCCCTAAACCGCGGGCCGTTTTAACCAGAGTACCATCGAAGTCTACAGGTCTGTATTTGGCGATCGCATCTTCCAGAGGAACGCTCACAACTTCCCGCTTTTGCCAAGATACCATGCAGTCGTATTTCTCTTCGGCAATTAAATCAACTGCTGCGATGCCAAAAGCAGAAGCAATTAATCTTTCTAGCGATGAAGGAGTCCCTCCGCGTTGAATGTGTCCCAAAACGGTGACGCGAGTTTCTGCACCGCTGCAGTCAGAAATTGTATCAGCTAAATACTGACCAATTCCGCCTAATCGACTTTGACCTAAGCGATTTGTGTGCATTACTAACTCGCCTTCTTCAGTGCGAACTGCCTCCGCTACTATAATTAAACAGTAGTTTTTTCCCCGGTCTTGGCGTTCTTGGATTTGGGCACAGATTTTGGAAATTGTGTAAGGGATTTCGGGAATCAGAATTATATCAGCTCCCCCAGAAATTCCGGCACTAATTGCAATATGTCCGGCGTCGCGTCCCATGACTTCAACAATCATGACGCGGCTGTGACTGGCCGCAGTAAAATGCAACCGATCGAGTGCTTCAGTGGCAATATTGACAGCAGTATCAAAACCGATGGAACGCTCGGTAATTCCGACATCATTATCAATAGTTTTAGGAATAGCAACTAAATTCAAATTACCTTGTTGAGCAATCTTCCTGAGAATGGCGAGACTGCCGTCGCCACCAATGCCAATTAAGGCATCCAGACCTAGTTGATGATAGCCTTCGATAATGTCCTCAGCACGATCGCGTAGAGTCCCATCAGGCATCGGGAAAGCAAAAGGGTCGCCCTTATTTGTCGTGCCTAGCATCGTACCGCCAATGGTGAGCCACGAGTCTACTTTCTCAATATCCAAGGGAATTGCTTCAGGGGGACGACTCATCAATCCGTTGGTGGCTTGACGAATCCCCATCACTTTCCAATTGTAAGTTGCCGTTGCCCGGTAGACAACGGCTCGAATAACTGCGTTTAAGCCTGCACAGTCACCTCCGCTAGTGAGGATACCGATACATTTTTGTTCTCCCATAATTAATGCCCGACTTTTGTTCCTCAGAACATGAGTGGATATTTTTAGATCCCGATCGTCCCATCCTGATTTTCGACGTAAATAGGTAGGCGAAAATAAACTTTACTCTGTAACAGAATGTAAAGCTATCATAACTTTTGTGATTGCTTTCATAAGATATCGCTCCTTTGGGGAGCGTTCACTCGTTTTTGACTACTTATGTATTTTCAAGCTTCATCGACCTACCTAATTGAGTACCTCATCTCTGACGCATCCCACAAGGAAGATCGCTAACTTGCGTAGCATCGCCAATCACCGTCTCCAACAAAACATCAATTTTACTTCGGATTGAGGCGTTTAGAAACTTGGTTAATTATACCGCTGAGAATAGCACCGCCCATAAGAATTCCCAGGGCGGGATTAAATACGGGCTGCCAGAGACTGTACCACAAATCAAAACCGAGATTCACCCCGGTCGATCGACCCGCTACTGCGATCACAAACCACCCAAAAATGGCAAAGACGAAAAACACATCAGCTACTAAAAGCAAGTTAAGCAAGTTAAGAAATTTATCTTTCATGGTGGAGCGTTCCTTGTGAGTGCATATCTGTCAACTTTTGGCAAGCAGTTGGTAAGGGAGCAGATTGATAGCTGCAACTGGCGATCGAATAAAGATAAAATATCATTCAATTGTTTTCGCGCACAGGCTGTCAAAATATGGTTCGCTATACACTTCCTCAAAGCCCCGAAATTATTTTAACTGTCAAAGGGAAAGATTCAGCTAAAGCCCGCGAAGAAGCGATGGATCGGCTGATGGAACTCATGGATGAGGGCAAGCTGCCTACGGAACTGCTAGAGGGATTTGGGCCCAAGCAGTTTGTTGAAGTTAAGGATATCGAAGATGCTGCGTCTGAAGGCGAGGACGCGATTACTGAAGCCGTGCAGATTTTGAGCAATTTGGCAAGTCTCAAATTGAAAGTCATGGAATCCCGCGAAGAAGCACTCAAAATCCGGGCGGCGATCGACATTTTGTTTACAGATGAGGCTGTGACCGCCGAGGAAATTGGTCGTTTGAAAGATGGTTTCAAGGTTCTCAAAAACTTTGCTCAAGCTAACGTCCGCTATCGAGAAGCTAGAAGTAAAGCCGAAGAAGCGCGGGCAATTCTCGACGAAGCTTTGCAATCTGTCGAACCAGAAAACAAGGCGCAGAAGTCGGCGAAATAGTAGTAAGTTGGGTTGACTCACATCTAGCAACAATCTCAGAAGCTTTTCGGCCTGTTCCATTACAAATCAATTCTATTGTCTCTTGTGGAACAGACCCAAAAGCCTGTCACTAAAAAAATGTATAGAATAGTGGAACATTTTAGATTGAGCAACTAATCTAACATCCCACACATTTGACGTTTATCTAGCTTCAACAAATTAGGAAAAAAATTGTGAACCAACAAATAGGAACTCCCAGAAACTCGATGTCAGGCAGCTTGCTGCTGGCGAAAAAATTAGGTTTTGAACCAAAAACTGTAATTGATGTCGGTGCCGCCTTGGGAACTTTTAACCTTTACGAAACTTTCCCCGATGCGCGACATTTGCTAATTGAGCCGATCGCCGAAAATGAACCTTATCTCGCAAAAATTTGCCGCAATCTCAAAAGTGCAGAATACATTATTGCAGCAGCGACCAAAGAATCGGGAGTTTTCACCCTCAACGTCAGTCCCGGTATGTTGCATTCTTCACTTTCTGAAAATCGCGTTACTGACAGCAGCAATCCTTATTTGAGAAACATACCAGCAATTACCCTGGATGGAATATGCAGGGAAAGAAACTTGTCAGGTCCGTATTTAATTAAAGTAGATGTAGACGGACAGGAAATAGATGTTTTAGCGGGAGCAACTGAGATTTTGCAGCAGACTGAATATGTAATTGTAGAAGTTACTTTGTTCGGTCAGATGTATGATGTAATGAGCTTTATGAAGTCCCAAGGCTTCGCAGCTTACGATATTGTTGATTTGTCATATCGGCCGACTGATAAAGCTTTGTGGCAAGTTGACATGGCTTTTGTTAAGGAATCGGGTCAATTTAGAAGAGATAGTAGTTTCGCAACAGGACAGCAGGATCTCGAAGCACTTAACTCGCATCTCAAAGCTTATCGGGAAAGTTTGATCCAATACATTGACACTCATTACAGCGACCCAGTAGAGCCGGAACCACAGGTCAGTCAAGCTGTTTTGGGCGAAGATTATGTCATCATTTAACTCAATTTCTTTCCATCTGGTACCCAATCCTGGTCGCACTTCGCACGCTTATTTAAGTAATCCTCAACATCTAAAAAACTGGTTTTCTAAATGCTGCTATTGTCCTCTATAAGCTTGCAATCTGCTGTATATTCTGCCAGCCTTTAACTGGTTCCCAAGCTCTGCCTGGGAACCGATGTCCAGAGGCTCTGCCTCGGCTGCGACAATGGAGGCAGAGCCTCCGGATATGCGTTACCAGGCTCTGCCTGGTAACGAGTATAATCATTTAGGATTGCTATATAAGCTTGCAATCAGCTGTATATTCTGCCAGCCTTTCATTTTGAAGGAGATTTATTGGTAAGATTTTTACAGGCTCTGAGAATTGACATTTCTCAAAGTTCTGTTCAGAAATAATTTCTCTTTTGTTTTCTCCGTTAACTTCTCTGTAAACAGAAACTTTAAAATTTCCTTCAAGTTTCAGCACATAGTAGATACAGCTAAGAGTGGTATATTTAGTATAAAATAGTTCGTAAAAGGAATTGAACTAAGAATTTGAGTAGATAATACCACGCTGACTTAAGACAACTTTTTTTTCATCTTATATCATGTCCGGTCGAGCGACCGCGATTTTTGTAGGGGCGGGTTCACAAACAATACCTGGCAATAATTGACCATCTCAAAAACCCGCCCCGACCGGAATATTATGGTTAATCGATCGGATATGATATTACTGGTAGTTTATAGATGCAGATTCATTACACTGTATGTATAAATCAGAAGCAGCGGCTGATTTGGGGAGATTTATTCCACTTACTATATTGATGTAATATAGCAATTCTTGCAGGAGTCGTAAATTTTTTACCCCACCCCAGCCCTCCCCTTACTAAGGGGAGGGAGTAAGAAATTCACAAATGATTTA
>NZ_JANMZH010000309.1:0-7113 GCF_031383065.1 Microcoleus sp. OTE_8_concoct_300
TCAAGTTTTCGGTACATGAACGAAAGTGATGCTGTGCATGGCTTTTGACTGATTTTACCTCATAGTCTTACACTTTATCCGCGCCGATCGCGAGTCAAAGTCTTTTCAGATAAGGCTTTTAGGCTTATTCAGCAAGCCCTAGTTAGCTGATAGCAAAATGTTGAGAAATCAAGCATTTGAAACAAAAATCTGTTTCTCTGCTTCAGAAACAAAAAATGCGAGTATAATTATTCCACGTTTACCCAAAAATCAGCCGTGACAATTTGACCATTACGATTGAACTGCCCCCAAAGCTTATATTTTCCTGGTTGGGGGAAACTGGTCATAAAGTGAACCTCTCCTGCTGGAGTATCTTTCAAGGCATGAGCATGAATATAGTCGGCTTTTGTCAACGGTGATGACTGCTTGAGGATAACTAAGTGTCCTCTTTCGCCTAAATAGGGCTGTAAATCCTTCAGCGGTTGGTTGCTACTAGCATCTTGCAAATTGAAAATTAAGTTAACTCCTTGTCCAGCTTTTATTTGAGGTTGAGAAAACGTGAGGTTAGCCTTAGTATTTCCCAAAGTTTTGGTGGTAGCCATGTCAACTTTTGACAGAGCTAAAGCTTGACCAGGAACTTGCATTTTTAAGACAGAAACTTGTTCTGCATTTTCGGCTGGTTTGTAATCACTGAACAGGGTGTAACCACCTGAGCCGGGAAAATCAGTTTGAACTTCAAAGCGTCCATTTCCTTTATAGGTGGGGTGAATATGATTGAAATATTGGAGGTCATCGCTAACGACAATCAGGTGCATTAATTGTTCTTGGAATTTATCAAAATCAGCAATAGACTTTCCCTCTTTGTTTTGGACTTCAATTACCAAAGGTACGGGAGTTTTGGGCGCGATATTGGAGGGAACTGTCAGCTTAGCGATAGCATTCGCAGGTTCGGCATCTGAATATCCCGAATGACCACCATCATGATGTTGTTTTCCAGCGTCATGGGTTTTGGAATCCTCCATATTATGACCCTCATGAGGATTTTTATTAGCTCCTGATTTTTGGACATTATCCATTACATGACCCTCGTGAGAACTGGTATTTGCCACTTGTGAGGCAGAAGAAGTTGATGTTTCGCCAGATTTCGTGCTTGAGGGTGAGAAGCAACCTTGAGCTAGGATGAGAGTTGAAGTGATAGCAATTGCAGTTAAAAACGGGTTCATTGTTTTCTCCAGTTAGTAAACTTGAGGTGGTCGATTTATCAGGGGTTCAGACTTTGCTGTTCTCGTTTGGAGTTTCTAGTTAAGGGCATTCTTGTAAATGAATCCTCTAAACTACTGATAAACTCCCGAGTTAAGATGAATATTTAGGATTGGCGGCTAGCCAAAAGCTAACCGCTGGCAGGAAAAAAAACTACAAGGTTTACACGGATGGATAGCCAGCCGCAGCTATTGCTTCTTTGATTGCTGTTTCGGAGGCTTGAGTTTCTATGCTGACAAGTTTGGTTTTTGGATTGGCTTGAACCGAGGCAGTAGAATCAAGCGTTTGAATAACTTCGGTGATAGCATTCACGCAAGCAGAACAAGCCAGTTTAGGAACAGTTAGTTGCAGTACCATAGCCTTCAATTTCTAATCGATGGTAATTAATTGGCGCACTTTGTTGAGTAAATCAATCGTGAATTTACTCAACCTAATAACAGCTTAAATTCTCTATTCGACTGGAGAGTCAAGGGGTAGCGAAAAAATTTTGACAAATTTTTTCAGAATAGACCTCTTGCAAAAATAACTAGGACGGGCAAGATTCCCATCCCACAAGAGTTATTTTTTCTTGTGGGATGGGCATCTTGCCCGTCCCATCACTTGATGAAAAGGACTTTTGCAAGAGGTCTAATAAATCGACATATAAGTACGTAGGCGGGAAAAATTATCTTTATGTAACGAAAGATTAAGTGTAGTGATTGGATTTAAATTTAACACGTTGGGTACGGTAGTTTTTTCTTTCTCCTCTATCTAACTTCTACTCCCTGAATTACGGCGTAGGCAAGCTCTAGCTCATTGTCAAATATTTGCCCTGCTAATTCATCTTTTTTAATGTGTTGCAACTCTAATATTTAGGCAGCAAGAAGATATATAAACCCTGATTTCCCCACTTTGACCATAACTGTTGAACTTGCCTTAATCAGTGTATGGGGTCGTTGTCTTGAGCGATATTATTTTTTGATAAGAAACCAGTGTGTCAACTTCTATAACCTCCGTTGACACACGGATCGAAACAATTAAGTTATAGAAGAATTTACTTTTTTTGAATCAGAGGACAAATGATGGAATCAACCTTTTCTAGTAAGGTGGGCGCACCTGAAAGTAATCCTTCCAACTCTAGTTTGAGGATAAGTAGTTGCTGAATTTGTAGATCGATAGCGAGCAGTTTATCTTGCAACTGGACTTTGATGTGTTCACAAGGCAACTCTCCCCCATCGTGAACCGTCAATAATTCTTGAATCTCGGCTAAACTTAATCCCAAAGTTTGGGCGCGTTTAATAAAGCTTAGCCGAGTCAAAATATCAGAATTAAATAATCTATATTTCCCCTCGGTTCTGCCTGATGCCTTGATTAAACCGAGTTCCTCATAGTAGCGAATGGTTTTGATCGGTACGCCGCTTTCCTTCGCAACTAAACCAATGAGTTTTTGCTTTTCTTGAACTAACATACTCATTTCCTCTACTGAATCCAACTCTAAGCTTATGATAAACTATCCAGTGGGATGGAGAGTCAAGAGGGGCTAGACATTTTTTTGAATGACAGAGTGGCGATCGCCTGAATGTCGCAACTTTGGGTAGCAGTAGGCGTTTGGACAAACCATTCGAGCGATCGCACTTGGTTGACGGTCAGTTATTTAAGGCTTGAGCAGCCATTTCATCTGGGTCAGAGACGTTAGCGGCTTGCACTTCTATGGTACCGCGAAACATATTCATGCCACAACTAAAAGTGTGGTTTCCTACGTCTTCGGGAGTGAATTCAATGGTTGTTACTTGATTCAAAGACAAATCGGTAGCAATGTCAAAATCTGGAATCAGCACTTTCGCTAAACAACCACTAGAAGTTTCACGTAAAAAGTGGAGTTGAACGGGTTTACCTGCTTTAACTACCAGATGATTGGGCGTGTAGCCTTTGTTAACAATGATAGTCACTTTCTGGATGCCCTGGTCAACAGTTGGATTGATTTGCATAGCTTCAGCGTCAATTATTGTTTCAGGCTGATGTGTTGACATGGATGAATTGAACTGGGATTCTGTTAGTGTTTGAGGTTCCTCGAACCCCGTTGATTCAAGTTGTTGGTCTTCGGCAGCGATAATTTCGCCTCGAAACATATTCATGCCACAGCTAAAGACATAACTGCCAGCTTTTTTAGGTGTAAATTCAACAGAGGTTACTTGATTCAGAGGCAAATCTGCTGCAATATGAAAATCTGGAATTAAGACTTGTTCCAAACAACTGCTAGGGTCTTGGCGGTGAAAGTTAAGACGCACGGGTTGTCCCGCTTGCACAACAATGCGGCTGGGTTCATAGCCACCATCAACGGTGACGGTTACTTCTTGAATTCCTCCACTGGCTGTAACTGCTTTCTGAGATTTGGGTTTGCTAAGGAGAAACCACCAAAGTTCTAAACTAATTAACCCGATTCCAGCCAAAGTAACTAAAATCTTGTTATTTAAGGGTTGTTCAATGCGATGAAACTGACTTTTTTGCTGTGTTTGACTTTGGTGTGTTTCATGGGTATTTTGCGCTATTCCTTCACCATATAACATTCCTAGTACAACCCCGAGACTAGCAATAGTACCGATAATTGTTGTTTTGCCGAGCATTTGAAAACCTCCTAAAAAATACACAAGATTATGGGAGTAAGAGCGGGTTTTGAACAAAGGTATTTAGTGAATTTCCTTCGTGATTGACTAAACCCGCGCTATCGTTCGATGTTTCATTCATCAGAGTGCAAAAATAGGCTACGTTAACACTCCAAAAATTGAACCGGAAATTACCCCAAGCAGAAATCCAAATCCTGCTAATGTTCCTAGAAATGTAAGTTGCTTGTTCATCATTATTCCTTCTTAAGCAAGAATCAAATTAGCCAACATTTTTGGGTCGAAAGTTACGGAGACGCAACGCATTTGTTACTACAGAAACGGAACTAAATGCCATTGCTGCCCCGGCAATAATTGGATTGAGGAGCCATCCAAAAATCGGGAAAAGAATTCCGGCGGCGATGGGAATGCCTGCCACATTGTAGACAAAGGCAAAAAACAGATTTTGTTTGATGTTTTGGATCGTAGCGCGAGACAGTTGGATGGCAGTAACAATGCCTTGTAAGTCACCAGAAATTAGAGTGATATCGCTAGCTGCGATCGCGACATCTGTTCCTGTGCCAATTGCCATGCCTACGTCAGCTTGAGCAAGTGCAGGTGCATCATTGATTCCATCCCCCACCATTGCGACAATTTTTCCCTCTGCCTGAAGATTTTCGATTTGAGCGACTTTTTGATCGGGACGAACTTCTGCAATAACTCGTTTGATGCCGACTTCCTGCGCTATGACTTCTGCCGTGCGACGGTTATCACCTGTTAGCATTACCACTTCTAATCCCATCTTTTGTAAAGTGCGAATTGCGACAACAGAAGATGGTTTCACGGCATCGGCAATGCCCATAATTCCTTCTACTTTGCCATTCACGGCAATCCAGATAACCGTCTTACCGAGATATTCCAATCGATCCCACGGTGGCTGCAAACTACTGGTATCAATTCCCAATTCATTCATCCAACGATGAGTTCCAATTTGCACCCCTTGATTGGATACATACCCTTGCACACCACTGCCTGCGTGAGCCTCAAACTCCCGTGAATCCGTCAACTCCACTCCTTGAGATTGGGCATATTGCACCACCGCTTCTGCCAGAGGATGTTCTGAATTCCGTTCGACGGATGCAGCGAGGCGCAGAAGTTTTAGCTCGTTACCATTGGCGGTACCATTAACCGTTATAAAGTCCGTTACAGTGGGTTTACCTTGGGTAATCGTGCCTGTTTTGTCTAAAACAACAGTTTGCAGTTTGTGCGCCAGTTCTAAACTATCTGCACCTTTAATCAAAATTCCGTTTTCTGCCCCTTTACCTGTACCCACCATGATCGAGGTTGGTGTGGCTAAGCCAAGCGCACAGGGACAAGCAATAATCAGCACGCCCACGGTGGTAATCAATGCCATTGTGACGTTGCCCATGATGTTGTACCAGATGATGAAGGTAGCGATCGCAATGGCAATCACAACAGGGACAAACCATCCCGTAACGCGATCGGCTAATCGCTGAATCGGTGCCTTGGAGCCTTGCGCTTGCTGCACCAGTTTAACGATTTGCGCCAAAAACGTATCTTTACCCACTCGTGTGGCTCGGAATTTGAAGCTTCCAGTCTTGTTAATAGTCGCTCCAATCACTTCATCACCAGGCTGCTTTTTCACGGGTACACTTTCACCCGTTACCATTGCCTCATCAATCGTTGAGGACCCATCAATAATCTCGCCATCCACGGGAATCTTTTCACCCGGACGAACTAGAATGACATCTTCCAACACTACCTCAGCGATGGGAATGTCCACCTCTCGTCCATTACGAATTACCCGCGCCGTTTTTGCCTGCAAACCCATAAGAGAACGAATTGCTTCTGAGGTTTGTCCCTTAGCGCGGTTTTCCAACAGTCGTCCTAGCAAGAGCAATGCAATAATTACAGATGCCGCTTCAAAGTACACATCTGGTTTAAGACCCTGACTGATAAACCACTGGGGAGAGAAGGTGGGAAATAGAGAATAGAGGTAAGCTGCCCCTGTCCCGATCGCTACTAGCGTATCCATTGTCGCCGTATGACGCTTCAAGGCTTTCCAGGCATTGATGTAGAAAGACCTACCCGCCCAAAACAATACTGGAGTAGTGAGTACAAGTTGTAGCCAGGGATGGTGCAGCCACATGGGAATGAAGGGAATAGGCAATCCCGTCATCGCAGGCAGGGAGCCAATCACGATAACGGCGCTGATAATACCGCTAACCCACACCTTGCGGGTCAAGTCCTGATTTTCACTTTGCCGCGCCTGCCGTTCTGCATCATCTTCTGGGGCAAGTACATCATCTTGCATCGGCAGAGCAGAATATCCAGCCGCATCCACGGCATCCTGAATCGCTGCTACATCAGTTTGGCTGGGATTATATGTAACGCTGGCTTGTTCAGCTCCAAAATTAACATTGCACGTCTCAACTCCCGGAACTGAGCGGATTGCCTCTTCGATGTTACTTGCACAAGAGGCACAACTCATGCCTCGCAGTTTCATAGTGGCGTTTTCCATACAAAACCTCCTTATTTTCATCCTTAAAATGGGTCTGAGAAATCTTTAGTGACAGGTAACGGGATAACCTGCCGCTGTAATTGCCTCTGTAATGGTGGCTTCAGATGCTTGAGTTTTGATATTGACCAGTTTGGTTTTGGGATCTGCCTGAACATTTGCGGCGGCATCTACTGTCTTGATGGCTTTGGTAATGGTTTCGCCACAAGCTGAACACGCCATGTTAGGGACTTTTAGCTGTAGTGTCATGGTTGTATTTTTCCTTTCCTTTGAGGGGTTAATCCTATCTTGCAGTATCCAGTCCACTGGAGTGTCAAGGGGGATTGCGAAATTAATCAGGAATTATGGAAAAAGTGGTTTGACAGCCTACCCATAGGGTAAGGCGCGCACTGTGTACCCTACATAATTAGGTTATGAGTCCTGTAAATCTTAAATTTGAGTTCGATCGACAGCACAGCAATAATTTTTTACAATTTCCAGTCGAAAATTTCATCCTAATTTCATTTATATGTGGAAAGCTGAAGATAAATAGTCGTTTTAAGCATATAAAATCTATGAAACCAATTTCATTAAAAACCGGCTTTGCAGGGCTGACATTGATCGCCACAGCCGCCCTAACCAGCGGAGTGCTTGCAGCTTGTTCAAAAGCCCCTTCCAGCGAAACTCAAGCCCCAAATGTTACGGCTGCAACCGAAGCAAACAACAAGCAAGACATGGCACAAGGCGGCGGCATGGGTGGCATGAATCATGGCATGA
>NZ_JANMZH010000337.1:0-1891 GCF_031383065.1 Microcoleus sp. OTE_8_concoct_300
GCGGCAAGCGTCTAGCAGGCTAAAAGTGCCTTGAACGTTGGAGTGGTAGTATTGGCTGGGGTTTTCAATCGACGGTACTAAGTCTGCCAGCCCTGCTAGATGAAATACCCAGTCAATTCCTTCTAGGGTTGAGGGGGTGATGGTGGCTGCGTCTTGCTCGATGAAGGTAAATTTGTTATGGGTTTTGGCTTGTTCTAGGTTGGCGAGGCGACCTACTATCAGGCTATCTAGACCTGTGACGGTGTGGCCGAGGGACAGGAGGCGATCGCACAGGTGGCTGCCGATAAAGCCAGCGGCACCAGTTACTAAGCAGCGTTTTGGATTAGTCAATTGGTTGCTCCAGAAAATATGAAAATAGACTCTGGCTAGGTAGATATAGCGGTTCTCAAAAAAGTGAGGTATGTCCTATGCCCTATGCCCTATGCCCTATGCCCTATGCCCTATGCCCTATGCCCATGAGTACCTCATCTTTCTGAGAAAGGCTATAGCACTTTACCTAATTGTAAACGGCTGTGTTTAAAGTTGAGCTATGAAGCTCTTTAACAACGATTCCCTCTCATTGTAAAGTTTTTTTTGAATACGCCACCATATGGAATTGACTTTGGTCAGCACTTCAGCTATTGTTAATCCTTAGTAACTCTACTCATACTTCCGTCTAACCACTAACCCCCCACACAGGATATTTATTGATATGGGAATCGGTATGCCCCCTGCACAAATCTATGGTTCTTTTTTAAAATATGCGCCATTTAAAAATTTCAAAAGTGTGATTGAACTAGGAGCTCAGGATGTGTATGATCCTGACCTAGTTAAAGGCCATGCTGAAAAAAATACGGGAGTCCAATATGAACTTCCTCCTAATAGTATTTATACCGCCGCAATGATGTACAAAGCTTATGGCTTTGATTCATATGCCTGCATAGACGCCTTGGGCGGAGATAACTGTTTTGTTTTCGACCTTAATAATAACATCAGAGCCAATTATGATTTTGCCGAACAATTTGATTTGGTTACGAATCATGGAACTACAGAACACTGTTTTAATCAATTGAATTGTTTTACAAACATTCACAATTTGTGCAAACAGGGGGGAGTAATGTATCACGCATTACCTTGTCATGGCTTGGTATATCTAACGCATTGCTTTTATACTTATCAACCACCATTTTACTATAATCTTGCTGCGGCAAACAATTATAAAGTTATAGGTATGTATATGAGTATAGGGTACGATCTAATACCTTACACCCTTGAGTATATGCAAAAGCTTTCTCTCCCTAACAGTACCTATGTATTGCTGCATGTGCTCTTGCAAAAAGTGGTAGAACAAGAATTTCGTATGCCCTATGATGGTCAGTATCTAGAATCAAGTTTCGTTAAGGATCAATATCAATATCAAAGTTTAGAAGAAGAGTTGCAACCTGAATTAGGAAATTCAGATAATAGCACAATCATTGATCTACCTAACTCTATAGACGAATACCATGCGTTAGGAAAGTTTTTTTTATCACAGGGAAAAACTAAGGAAGCAGCCAAGTGCTATTCAATTATTCTATCTATCATATCAAGTCCATCAATATCTAGTCCATTAGCATCTTTGAATGTATAGTACACAGGTAGCAAATAAGCTTTAGAGTGTAGATAATCAAAAATACATACCCTAAAAATTAGCAGAGGCCACTTAATTATAGGTTCTCTCTGCTACTTATTTAGGTAAACTAAACTTCCTTGTCACCCCGTCATTAACCATACTAGGACTTACGCATTGACAGAATAACAAAATAGTGCATTGATAAAGATGGGTCGTTTACTTTCTAGGTATCGGACAATCAGAGAAATTACTAAACCATCGACAGCACAATGCAATCTAGACCTCTACACCTTATTTTTG
>NZ_JANMZH010000339.1:0-12018 GCF_031383065.1 Microcoleus sp. OTE_8_concoct_300
TTCATAAACCTTAGTATCAAATCACAGTATGATTAACAACGTTTGAGGAAAGCGGGAGACAAGCAATGACTGTAAGCTATTTTGACGCGGCAAACAAACTAAAGCAGGAAGGGAGATTGGAAGAGGCGATCGCTTCTTATCACTCTGCTATTGAGGAAAACCCCAAATTTTATTGGTCTTACGCAAATTTGGGAGATGTTTTGCTTAAGGTTTCCCGGTGGGAAGAAGCAGTCAATGCTTACAGTCGGGCGATCGAGCTGAACCCTGATTCGTCGGCTTGGATTTATTACAATCAAGGGGAAGCTTTAACTAAATTGGGGCGGTTGGATGAGGCGATTGTTTGTTATCAAAAAGCGATCGAGCTGAGTCCTGATGAGCTGGAGATTCAATCAAGTTTGGCAGAGGCGTTGCGGCAGAGAAGCCAGGTAGATTTGGATCGGGCGATCGGGATGTATCAGCGGGCGATCGAGTTAAATCCAGAGTCAGTGGTAGCTTATCAGAATTTGCTGAAACTTCAACCCGACAACTGGGAAGTTTGGTGGGCTCTAGGAGAATTTTTAGTTAAAGTTGGGCAAAGAGAAGAAGCGCTCGCAGCCTACCAGCAAGTTATACAACTAAATCCCGACGCCATACCAGTCTACAAAAGCGTGTTAGAAATCCAGCCAGAAAATTGGGAAGTGTGGTGGAAACTAGGGAACGCACACGCCAAGTACAAACAGCAGGGAGAAGCGATCTCAGCCTACCTGCGGGTGATTGAATTAAATCCCGACGCCATACCAGTCTACAAAAGCGTGTTAGAAATCCAGCCAGAGAATTGGGAACTGTGGTCGAAACTAGGGAACGCACACGCCAAGTACGAACAGCACGGAGAAGCGATCGCAGCCTACCGATATATTATCAGCCTAAATCCTGATTTTGTAGGCGCATATCAAAATATTCTACAGATACAACCAGAAAATAGCGAAATTTGGTGGCAGTTAGGCAAGGCTTTAGCCAAGCAAAATCAGTGTGAGCAAGCAGTAGCAGCCTATCGGCGCGCCATTCTCCTTAACCCTCATTTATATGAGCCGTACAAAAATTTAGGAGAGATACTGACACAACAAGGTCAACTCAATCAAGCAATTCACATTTATCGCCAAGCGCTCGGCATGAATCCTAATCTAGCAGAAGCATACTACGACTTGGGCAAGGCTTTGGCAGAACATGGAGACTTCGAGGGGTCAACTCAAGCCTACGAGCAAGCAGTTAAAATTCAGCCTGATTCAGTAACAGGATTTTTTAATTTAGCCAAGTTGCAGCAACGTAACAATCAACTAGATAAGGCTACTTACAGTTGTCAACGAGTGATTCAAATAAAGCCTAACTCTATTGAAGCTCACTTGCACCTAGCAAGTGTACTGTTATGGCAAGGGAAGCGAGATGAAGCACTCCTTAGCTATTATAGAGCCAATCAGCTAAAGTTTTCTGAAGCCCGTGGCAGCGGAGAAATAGGAACAATCTGCTTGTGTCTCTTGCCAAAAGCAGGAACAGTCTATATTATGAACGCCTTAATGAACGGGTTATCTTTACGGCCATACTCTCCTGAACATTTATGTGTTGAAGGTGTATGGCCTGAATACTATTGGCGAATCAAATCACAAGAAATAGTAAAAAAATCCGTATCTTGTGTGATGGCTGCTAATCATACTAATGCTAATGATTGGAATTTATTTACAATTAGTATGGTGGTAGACAGATTAGTAGTGAATGTTCGCGATCCGCGTCAAGGTGTTTTATCATTGATACATTACTGGGACAACATATATCGGGATATGATTCAAGGGCAAGAAAGACCTTCACATTACTTGATCTCATTTTCGTGGTTCCCCGAAAACTATTTTTCCATGACACTTACAGAAAAAATTAGTTGGCAAATAGAAAATTTCTATCTTCCCCAAGCTGTTAAATGGATAGAAGGATGGCTGGATGCAGAAGAAAATATCTACTTTTATCCCAAAATACTTTTTACGCGACATGAAGATTTAGCAACTAATCCCAAAGATTACTTTGAAAAAATTATTGATTTTTATGAAATAGACAGGTTAACTTTTAATTTTCCAAAGCCTCCTGAATTTAAACAAGGTACACATCATCGAAAAGGTAGTATTGAGGAATGGAGGGAAGTATTTACCCCAGAACAAGCTGAGAAGGCTTCTAGTATAATCCCTAAACGACTGCTAAATAGATTTCACTGGCCAGAGAGATAGAAGATTTTATTGAGAATACGAAATCCTTATGAAGATTGCGTCAACAGAAAGCAAGGAAATAAAAGTTAACTATTTTCAGATAGCTAACAAATATAAACAGGAAGGTATTTTAGAACAAGCGATCGCTACCTATAAGAAAGCTATTGAGCAGAACCCCGACTTTTACTGGGCTTATCATAACTTGGGCGAAGCCTTGGCTCAGTTGGATAGATGGGAAGAAGCAGCGACGGCTTACACTCGGGCTAGGGAGCTTAATCCCAACTCCGCTTGGTCTCACTATAACTTGGCAGAGGTATTATCTAAACTCGGTCATCTGGACGAAGCTATCATAGTCTACCGTCGGGCCATAGATAAAAATCCTAACTTTTACGGCTTTTACAACAGCTTGGGGAAAACTTTGTATGAATTAGCGCTACAGATAGACTCGGATTTTTTTCAGTCATACCCAAAGCTGCAGGATGAACTCTTACCCAACCAATTTAATGACGAAGAGTTTCTGCAAAAAAATTTACAAATTAACAGCGAAGATTTTATTGAACAAGTTTATCGCACGTATCTTAAACGAAATTCCGATAGTGAAGGCAAAAATCACTACCTTCACGCTCTCTACAACGGCGCAAGCCGCGAAGAAGTAATTGCTTGGTTCCGGCAATCCTCGGAATTTATGTCAGTGCTCAATTCATCCACCGTCTTGTTGTGCTTGGAAAAAGTGATTAGCGCCTACAGGCAATCGATCGATGTGAACCCAAATGATAGTAAATCTTACGACAGGTTGGGAGAGGCACTGCTACACCAGGGCAAAGTACGAACACAGCAAGGTCAATTAAAAGAGGCGATGGAGAGTTACCAGCAGGCAATAGTTATTCGCCAGCATCACTTGACAAACGCATCTTATCACTGGGCAGAGGCACATTACGAGCTGGGGAATGTGCTGAGACAGGAGGATAAATTAGATGAAGCAATTGAGAGCTATCATCAGGCGATCACCCTTAAACCTGATTGGGAAGAACCACATATTAACCTAGGAAATATACTGTTAAAGCAGGAAAAGATAAAGGAAGCGGTGGAAAGCTTCAATCGGGCAATAGCTATTCACCCTAAATCAGTAGAAATGCACTCACGAATTGCCTATTTCTTTTTAGAAAAAGGTCACTTTAGTCAATCAAGAAGTTACTATGAAAGGGGTCTATTAATTAACCCTAACTTGGCAGAAATGTACTTGGGCCTCGGAACAGCTCTTTTGCAGGAGGGACAGCAGGATGAGGGCATTAAAAGCTTTCAGCAGGCGATCGCTGTTCAACCTGACTGGATACATACCTACATAGCAATGGGAACTCAGTTGTTTATAAGCGGCAATATCGAAGCGGCAAATCAGGCATGGCATCAAGGAATTGAGGTTCAAAAAAAATTAGCTCAAGTACATCAACTAGATGAGCTAGAAATCCGCCTGCTGGATGCTAGTAGCTGGTTATTAGCTCTCGGTCACCTCGCTTGCTTAGATATCTATCTAAAGATCGGCCTCCTGAGATGGAGACCGAAGCACAAAACTATGATGTTGGTGACTCCATATAATAAAATCCCCAATAAAGCTTTGCTAAACTACTGGAAGCCTTACATCGAATTCATATCCGATGCGTCACAAATGCCTATTTCTCATCCTTCAGCAGACTACTTAACAGATTTTTATTGGGCGACAACCTTGCCTAGTGGAAAGACATTAATGAACTCTACTCAAGTGGCTGCGGTGGTTTACAAGCAGTGGGAAGAAGAGAATCGGCCACCATTACTGAGTGTGTCAGATTCAGACGCAGAACGGGGATGGGATTGCTTGAAAAAATTAGGAATGCCAAAAAATGCTTGGTTTGTTTCCCTTCATGTTCGAGAACCTGGTTTCCACCAAAATTGGAACACAGTGCATCCTGCTACCCGCGATGCAGATATCAATACCTACTTACTAGCAGTCAAATCGATCGCAGCGCGTGGTGGGTGGGTGATTCGTATGGGAGACCCTACTATGAAACCTCTGCCCAAGTGCGATCGATTAATTGATTATGCTCATAGTGAATATAAGAGTGATTGGATGGATATTTTTCTTTGTGCCTCCTGTAAATTTTTGATAGGCACCAGTTCGGGCGTGAGTTGGATTCCTCCTATATTTGGCGTTCCTTGCGCTCTGACTAATTGGATACCACTCGGACTGCCCCCCAGCTTTCCCAAAAATATCTTTATTCCCAAGCTTTACTTCTCTGAGTCGGAAAAACGCTATCTAACATTTTGGGAAATATTCAGCTCTCCAATAATTTATTCAGAATTTAGGAAATACTACGATTCTAGGGGTTTAATAGTGGTGGACAATACAGAGGAAGAAATCAATGATGTGGTTGTCGAAATGTTGAATTATCTGGATGGTAAAATCAATTACAGCGACGAAGAGCGGCTACTTCAGGAACAATTTTACAGGATAGCTACTACTTATGGCAGCTACATAGGCAGCCGCATAGGACAATCTTTCTTGAAAAAGTATGCTGCTCTTTTTAAGAAAGAGTGAAATAGCGGTAGCAGCCTAATCTTTCAATTGAAATCGGAAAACTTACCAAAACAAGGAGTATAAAATCATGGGAATTGCCAGTCCAACATTATATCTGTACAATTATTTACGTCATCATCAATACTTTAATAACTTCAAGCGAGTTATCGAACTGGGTTCACAGGATATTGCATCGGGGCAAGAGGAAATTGCCTACTTACTTGATGCGTTGTTTGCCTTCAAGGTTAATCCAGGTACTTTAGTTACTGCAAAAACTCTGTATCAAAGTATGGGATTTGAAGTTTATGAATGTATAGATGCAGATGGACTTTATGACGCTCGTGTTTTCGACCTTAATAAAAACATTCAAGAAACTTATGGGTTTTCCGACCAATTTGATTTGGTAACAAATCATGGGACTACCGAACATTGTTTTAATCAGTTTGAGTCATGGAAAAACATTCATAATTTATGTGCAGTAGAAGGGATAATGATTCATGTATTGCCGACTCAAGGCTATGTAAATCATGGGTTTTATAACTACAATCCTTCTTTTTTCTATAATTTAGCAGCAGCGAACAACTATAAGTTGATTGCTATTTATTTCAGTACATATAAGTCTAACGATCGATTCGCATTCAGCCTGCCGGGGCTCGTTCCTTACAGCGAACAAGTTGTAAAGTCTTTGTGTTCCGATGCTGGTAAAGCGGATATGGGATTGTATGTAGTTTTGCAAAAAATGACAGACAAAACTTTCTCTATGCCTTATGATAACCAGTATTTAAAAGTAAACCTTTTGTCAAACGAGGAGTATTCATCTCAGCAGCAAGGTGGAGTGGTAATTGCACAAAATTTTGTAGAGGAATATACAAAAGTTGGCCATATCCTGGCTGACCAAAACAAATTAGATGGTGCTATAGAATACTATTGGCAGGCTCTTAAAGTTGATAGTAAAAATGCTGAAGCTAATTTCCACTTGGGAGGAGCTTTTGAAAAGAAAGGACTGTTATCCCAAGCCATTGAAAGCTACCAAAGCGCGGTTAAACTAGATCCTAATTATGCCGAAGCCCATTATAATCTAGCACAGGTACTTTTTGCTAAACGCGAGCAAGATAAACTTAACACACTTATGGATACTTGTCAACAAGTTTTGGCTGCCAATCTTGATGACATAAACATTTATTTGAGTCTCGCTCAAAAACTAAAGCAATTAGGGAAGCTAGATGAAGCAATTGCTGTTTATCGTAAAGCTATAACTCTCTATCCCGAGCGAGCAGAATTATATTTACAATTAGGGAATATATTTATTGGTGGAGATAACTTTACTGAAGCAAGTCAAAATTACCTGGATGCAATGGCTGTCCACACTAACTTTGATACCATCAAGTCGGAATTACTTGATGCTTATTTAAAATTGCTTAATAAATTGGTTGAATTGGGCAAGTTAGATGAAGCAACCGCTATCTGTAAAAAAGCCATGTGCATCCGACCTGATTTACCCGAATTGCCGTTTTATTTAGGAAATATATGTGGTGCCTCCAACAACATTCAAGAAGCTATTAATAGTTATGAACGGGCGGTTGAAATTGAACCAAAATTTATCGAGCCTTATTTAGCATTAGGAAATGCTTTCAAAGAGACGCAGCAGTTAGAAAAAGCAATTGATTTGTACGAACGGGCGGTGGCACTAAAAATAGATTCAGCCGAAATTCATTACAATTTGGCTAATTTATTCATGTCTGTGAGAGACCAAGAGCGGGCATTTATTCACTATCATCAATCCAACACTATTAAATTTGCGGAGGATCGCTCTAAGGGAATTATAGGGAGGATGTGTTTTATTTCATTACCTAAATCAGGAACTACATATATTGCTAACGCCTTAGAAAAATTAATCAATAGTTGCTCTGCTGCTGCCTCTCCCCAAAAATTGATATCAGCTAACCGACCTAATATCTTGTTTAAACTTGAGACTCAATCACCATATAAAGAATCATTATCTACTTTAATTTCCGACCACGCTCCGGCGGTACCCCAAAATTTCTTTGCTCTCAGAATGGTGGTAGATAGGTTAATTGTTCACGTTCGTGATCCGAGACAAGCTCTGCTATCCTTTGTACACTATTTAAAGCAAACAAATGATTATCGATCTCCGGAATATTTAATTTCTACTCAATTAAGATTGCCTCCCGACTACTTTTCGTTATCTCTGACAGAGCAAATTAACTGGCAAATAGAGAAATGGTATTTGCCGGATGCTATTAAGTGGCTTAAGGGCTGGATAGATGCTGATGAAGATCCTTTATTTTATCCGGAAATACTTTTCACGAAGCAGGAAGATTTAGCGACAGATTCAAATAAGTTTTTTGAGTCTATCCTGAATTTTTACGATATTGAAATTTCTCGATTTGTTTTCCCCGAACCACCAGATTTTCAAGCCACCAAACACCTACGAAAAGGAAGCGTAGATGAGTGGCGCAGAGTGTTCACTCCCGAACAAATTGAAAGATGTGCCGAAAGGATACCAGAGCAAATTTTTAAAAAATTTGGTTGGCCATCAACATAGTTCTTCAGTTAAACTTTTACAAGGCTTGTTCGTTAAAAAGAGATTCACCATGATTGAGCAAACTAACACTCCTGAAAAATTGCAAGAGCTGCACTTAGAAACTCCTCCTCAACAAACCGAAGAAGGAGATATACAAAACATCAGGAAGTTGTGGAACGATGAGACGAAAAAAGCTCTGGCTTTAGGCGTTATGTATGTATGTGGAGCTGATGTTGAGGGAGATATCGCAGAGTTTGGTACTAAAGCTGGAAAAACTTCTAAGATAATAGCCTCATCACTATCAAATATTGCTAAACTTTATCCCTACATTGACAGCGCTAAAAGCAAAAAACTGTATCTTTTTGATAGTTTTCAAGGATTGCCTAAATCAGTATCCCCCATAGATAGAGAATCCCCCCATGTTAGAGCTGGAACTTGGGGATCTGGAGCCTGCAAAGGGGGCAGCAAGCAACAATTATTAGAACTCTGCAAAAAAGAGTATCTACCAGAAAACAGAATTTTGATTTATGATGGTTGGTTCAAAGATACTCTTGCTCAAATCCCTTATGATACGAAATTGTCCATGTTACATATTGATTGTGACTTATATCAATCGGCATTAGAAGTATTAGAAACTTGTTTTAATAAAGGTTTTGTGCAAGAAGGTACAGCCATATTTTTTGATGATTGGAATTGTAACAGAGGCTCGCCAGTATGGGGAGAACGCAGAGCTTGGTCGGAAATTGTAGAAAAATTTCTCGTTAACTTCAGCGATGAGGGCTCCTACAGTTGGCATGGCAAGAAATTCATCGTTCATTCCTATAAATTCGCTCGAAGCTAAGTTAATGAAAACACCTAATTAGCCCAGGAAATTCCTAATGATTGACAAAACTAACACTAAAGAAGCGCAGTATCAAATTCAGTTCGATACCCTGCAAGAGATGGGCCCCGTACAAATGGGACCTTATGCCAGCCATAGCTGGCGCTCCGATCCCAGACGCTTAACATTCCTGCTGGCAAGGTATAAATTCTGCTCCAAAATATTAACAGGCAAATCCAGAGTGCTAGAAATAGGGTGCAGCGACGGATACGGGATGCGGCTCCTCCTCCAAACTGTCGAGTTTGTTCACGGTGTAGATTTTGACCCCTTATTTATTGAATGGGGAACCAAGCAGGCACAAGCTGAAGGATTGAATTGCAAGTTTTCTGTAGTCGATATTACTGAGCAAGCTCCTAGCGGAAATTATGATGCTGCTTATTCTCTAGACTTGATAGAACACATTGAGCCGGAAAAAGAACATCTTTACTGGGAAAATATCTGCCAAGTTCTGGAACCTCATGGAGTATTCATCGTCGGTACTCCCAATATCACCGCTTCCCCCTATGCCTCCCAGTGGAGTCAGGAAGGTCACATTAACTTAAAATCGGCTGATACTCTAAAAACTGCTATGCAGGAGTATTTTCACAATGTCTTTATTTTTTCGATGAATGACGAAGTTGTCCATACCGGGTTCTATCCAATGGCTCATTATCTAATGGCGCTTGGGGTAGGTGTCCGTCAATGACTAAACAGGTGATTAAATGCTCACTCAAGCTCAGCGAGTTCAGGGATTTCAATACAGTAAAAAGGAAAATTAAGTATGGGATATGGCATTCACGGATTGAGGATAACAGCCGACTTGCACAAACAGGGTTTATTTAACGGTCTCAAGACAGTTATAGAACTAGGTTCTCAGGATATTATGGAGCCGGAATACGCACAAAATTTACTCAAAACTGATTTTAGCTGGCAGGCGACAGCCAATCAAATTAATTGTGAGATTTTTTATAGATGCCTGGGGTTTCAAACCTATAAGTGCATAGATGCGGATGGTCGCTACGGTGCTCTTGTTTTTGACCTTAACAAAAATATTTCCGATATCTATGGTTATAGAGAGCAATTTGATTTGGTTACAAATCACGGAACAACTGAACATTGTTTTAATCAGGTTAATGTATTTCAAAATATTCACAATCTATGTGGACTGGGGGGATTGATGATTCATGGAATTCCATTTTATGGATATTTAAATCACGGTTTTTATAACTACAACCCACTTTTTTTTGAAACTCTAGCAGTGGCAAATAATTACAAAATGATAGGTATGTACTTAAATGTAAATAAAAAAAAGGGCGATCTGGTTCCCTACAGTTATGATTTAATGGAGGTTTTACAGAATACATCTTCTCTATCATCTATGGCTATATTATTATTTGTCGTTATGCGAAAACAGATAGAAAAAGAATTTAAAGTTCCATTTGATAGGCACTATGCTGTTTCAAGCCTTTTGTAGGAATTATGGAGTTGTTGTAGTGCAGATATTTAAGTAACTCAATAAATTTTCACTAGATTCAAGTTTACACAAGCAATCAATCAAACAATAAGAGAGGCTAAAATGGTTAACGTAATATTTCCTGAAAGCACCGAAAATCAAAAACTTGCTCAAAGGCTTAACATTGACAAACTAGAATCAGTTTTAAACTTTCCTAGGTTTTTTGAAATCGAAACAGTAAACGCCTGCAACGCCAGGTGTACTATGTGTACCATCAATGACTGGGAGAAAGTCAAAGATGTGATGATGAGCGATACCTTGTACGCCAAATTTGTCGATGAAGTCGCCGAGTATGCCGAGTGGGTAGATACTGTCTGTCTCAATCGGGATGGGGAACCGACGTTAGACAAAAAATTGCCGCACAGAGTCAGAATGCTGAAAGATGTAGGTATTAAAAAGGTAACATTTGCAACAAATGCACAACTGCTTGTCCCTAAACTGGTGAATCAACTGATTGATGCTCGGCTAGACGACATTATGATTTCCATTGACGGAATCACCAAAAACACCTATGAAGCTATACGCCTCCGATTGAACTACGATGTCGTACTGGAGAACATTCTCAGCTTAATTCGCATCCGCAACGAAAGAAATTCACCCATGAGTATCCGAATTCGGATGGTGTTGATGGAATCAAACAAACACGAATTTGAGGAATGGTCGTCTTTCTGGAATTCAAAGATTTCTGAACAAGATGACGTATACGCTAAGCCAGCCCATACGTGGGGAAATCAGCTTGTTGGAGAAGCAGAAGACACCATAGCAAAGTACGCCGATAAACCCTGTATATTCCCTTTTTCTTCAATGGTAATCCAAGTTGATGGAAAAGTACCGATGTGCAATATAGATTACAATGTTAAAGAACTCATGGGTGATTTCTCAAATCATTCTATCAAGGAAATCTGGAACGGGGAAGACTTCACTAAGGTACGGTCATTGCACGCTAATAAGCAGCGGAATAAGATTCAAATGTGTCAGGGATGCAGTATTTGGACACCCGAGGTGGTGGTTAAGTCGCCTGTTCGCGCAACAGCTTAGAAATTATCTACAATCTCCAAATTTATGAAATTTTTGCTCATCGGTGCTTCTGGATTTATTGGCAGACATACTCTGAGATATATACAATCTCAGGGATATGAAGTTATAGGGACGCAAACTAAATCTAATTATCCTGAACTGCTTAAGTTTGACCTCTTAGAACATCGTATAGGTGACAGAGTATCTCCGTCTTTTCTGAGTAATGATGACTCTATTTTTGGCATAGTATTTTCAAGTATGTGCCAAATAGACCGCTGTTTTATAGAGCGCGAAATGAGTTACAAAGTTAATGTGGAGAAGACCTGTCAACTGATTGGCGATATGCAAGCTATGGGGATAAAACCTGTATATATTTCCAGCGATGCTGTTTATGAAGGAACGCATGGCTACTACAGTGAGGCACATCCACCAAATCCAGTTAATGAATATGGCAGACAAAAAGCTGAAGTAGAAAAATATATTCAGCAAAGTATTCCCGAAAGTCTCATATTGCGGTTGAGCAAAATTGTTGGGGAAGATCCCTATGAAAATCACCTTTTTTCGGAGTGGTATAAACAGATTGAAAGCGAGCAACCTATAATTTGTATTGCTGAGCAAGTCTTTTCTCCTACATTTGTAAAAGATGTAGCAAAGGCTGTAGTTTTAAGCTGTGAAAAGAGAATTTCCGGCTTATATAATATGGCCAACCCAGTATTCTTCCCCAGGCAAGAACTAGCCAAACAGTTTGTATTAGCATTGGGAAAAAATGTAGCTGATGTGGCAATTGTTTGTAAGTCTCAAGAAGAATTAAACTTGGC
Organism: Microcoleus sp. OTE_8_concoct_300; assembly: GCF_031383065.1. NCBI lineage: Bacteria > Bacillati > Cyanobacteriota > Cyanophyceae > Oscillatoriales > Microcoleaceae > Microcoleus > Microcoleus sp. OTE_8_concoct_300. The sequence goes on from NZ_JANMZH010000339.1 coordinate 11,526, forward strand.
TGATAGACGGACTGAAAAAAGCTATTTGAACTCTACTAAATTTTTAAAGGCTACAGGAATGCAATTTACCTCAATGAGTGAAGTCTTTATGTCCTTCATCAGCAAGTTATAAAGTTCTTCATTGTTAAAATAGATTAATAAAAGTATTTTTGGGAGCAATCGATTGACTAATTCTAAACACTGCTTAGTTACGGGAGCTGCCGGCTTTATCGGCAGCCACCTGTGCGATCGCCTCTTAGCCCTCGGTCACACCGTCACAGGCCTCGATAGCCTGATTGTAGGTCGCCTCGCCAACCTAGAACAAGCCAAAACCCATAACAAATTTACCTTCATCGAGCAAGACGCAGCCACTATCACCCCCTCAACCCTAGAAGGAATTGACTGGGTATTTCATCTAGCAGGGCTGGCAGACTTAGTACCGTCGATTGAAAACCCCAGCCAATACTACCACTCCAACGTTCAAGGCACTTTTAGCCTGCTAGACGCTTGCCGC
>NZ_JANMZH010000346.1:0-1320 GCF_031383065.1 Microcoleus sp. OTE_8_concoct_300
CTCAGCGGAAATCCTATCGCTCCCAAAACTTGCCCGCTCAAACCAGCGTCTATCTGTAAGTGGGAACCACAAACTAAACCATAAAACTTTACAGTTCCGAAAATTATAGCTACCAAATTAGGACACAAATCACCATAATTATCATTGGAAAGTCCGCCTAGGCGGACTTAGTTTGTGTCACCGCGATTTCAATCGCCTGAATATTTTTGCAAGAAGTCTATTTCATCACTTAGGATTAACAACAAACTCACTGACAATAAACGGTTTTTGATTGATAATCGCAGTGGGATTAGCATCAAGTTGCGATTGCGTGTAAGGTTCAATACCATAAGTTATTACCCGCAACTGCTGACTCTCAGGAGCAACTTCAAACTCATTCCAGCCGTAGGTATGCACTCCTAAATACTCTCCTTGAATCAGTCTAGCGTCAATCCCAGAACCTTCCAAACCAACTGGATCGTACCCTAGCGGCGCTGTCCGAGTATCCAGAATATTGCGAACAAAGGCATCTTTTTCTTCCCTTGTCGGCAATGAATTATAGCGATTTTTTTCCGATTGTGGCAGCAAGGCAGTGGGCGTAAAAGCAACTGTTGCCGGACCAAAGGGGGCGGCAAACGGCCCTTGCCCGATGTTCAACTGAATAGCAACAGGACTGGTCATTACATCAATAACATCCGTAGGGATTTGCGGCTGACCTGCGGCTTCTTGATAGGTGACATTATTCACGACATATCCGTGAAAATCTCCCGTCGCAAAAACCACATTTTTGATGTTATTTTCTTTGATGAAACGCAGCAAATCTGTTCGTTCAGCAGCATAACCTTCCCAGCGATCGCCTGCAACCGGAATACCAAAATTTTGAATCGGATCGCTTGACATAATAAACTTCCAAGTGATACCATTTTGTTGAGCTTTCAGTAAGTCATTTTTCAAGTCTTGAAGTTGCGCCCCGCCTAACATCGTGCGATTCGGCGCAAAGGCATCATTGAGAAACTTATTAACAGTAGCTTGGTCGGAAGTTTCCGCAATACTTTTCAAAGAATTATCTCGGAAAGAGCGCAAGTCTAACACAAATGTAGCTGCATCACTGCCGAAGGTATTATAGCGATAAAGTTTCTGCTCGTTAGCAGTGCGAGAGTCGCCTGTATTTCTATAAAAATCATTTCGCACGGGATTGTAGGCTTGAAATGCTTGTAAAGCTGTGTCAAATACAGGCGTATCATTGACAAAGCCTCCCCCCGTCCCGAAAATTCCTTCTTTTTGCGGCGACTCACTAGGTGTTGCACCGCCGGCAAAATCATTCGTGAGTTCGTGGTCATC
>NZ_JANMZH010000349.1:0-28072 GCF_031383065.1 Microcoleus sp. OTE_8_concoct_300
TCTCGGTTGATGCGTTTTTTGCTAGTCATAACTGGTTCAATTATGGCTCAAATGCTTGCCTGACAAAGGTTTCATTCTATTTTACCTTTCTTTTTTATACCCCTTGACAATTTGCACTTTTTCTTAACTTGTCACAAATGGGGTGCATCTGAGTTTTCCTCCCGGAATGCCTGCATCCAAAGACCCTCAAGCCTTGGCAAACTATTTAGTTTTAAAATCTATTTGATACATAGCCTATTCGTCTTGGAGTCTCAATCATCCCGCAGATGTAGATACTTCAGAACCTGGCTGGTTATCTTGGTTTCGACTCCAATCACAACTCTCTCACGACTTTCGGAAGAACGAGCAGCAACTTGCAAAAACTCGAAAAAAGCTCTATGAAGACGGAGAAAATTTTGTGCTGGATTTGGGAGTTCAGCGTAAGTACCAACTCTTTAGATGACATAAAAGAGGAGATTAGATATCAAACCGAGCAGCCGGAAATGTCTGGTAGAAACTTCAGCATCTGCTGGTAGCATCTTTAACACCTCTTTTTCGGATAGAAGGTTGAGATTTTCCTCTTTAGCGAAAAAGTGCTTGCCGAGCAATTTCAGCAAAGCTCGAAACCAGGAGGGTGGCAGCCAATGTATTAGAGGAACAGCACTGTGGAATTCTACGGGATACCAGCGGTTGGGAGTTGTGATGCAGCAAGTTTTTCCGACGCGGCAAAGTTCCATAACAAAAGCTTTTTGCTGAGTCCGACTTCCGACGTGTTCGATTACGGCAAAACTCACGACTAAATCCAAACTTTTGTCGGGAAATGGCAAGCTTAATCCATCACAACGGACGTATTTTAAACCTGGATATTCTTCTTCTAAAAACGCAGCATCTTCCATACCGACTGCGGTGATTTTGTCCTTATGTGGATAAAGTTTCTCAAAAAAATTGCAGTCTTGGCGGCGGTCGGAAGTTACTCCTACATCCAACACCATTGTGTCGGCGCTGGGATTGGCTAATCCCATGAACAAATCGAACATTTTTTGGCGGGCGTACCAAGATAGTTTAGTGGCCAAACCGCCTAGCTTCGGGCCAATATAGTCGCTGGAGTTGTTTTCATTTAGTGTCATATAATTTTAGGTTTGAAATGAACTAACAACCTGGTTTAAGCTTGATTGTTCGCGACAGATTTAAAACAGGAATTGGGTCAGTTAAATCATGTTTGCTAAAATTTGTAACAAAATTTTATATCTAATTATTTGAGCTGCGCTTTAAGCCTAGTACGCTGAGAAAAAAGCTAGACAGAACCATCTGCAAACCGACAGTCAGGCAAGTGAGCGAGGGAATAACTAAACGTAGAGTTTTAAAAGGGTCTAAAGTACCGAAAGCTGTTTCACTCCAGATAGTTAATGACAAGAACGAGCCAACTATTCCGATTAAAAGCAGCGCGGTTCCTACCATCAATCCTGTCTCTAGAGTGATATAGCGAAATATTTTATTGAGTTTGGGGTCTTCGGGCAGCAGTTTTTCGCTGATGGCGAAAAGTTTGGTGAAGAAAGCGAACGTTACTGCTTGAAAACCGATGATAATTGCGATCGCACCATAAAGCAGCGTGTGTACATCAAAGCTGATACTCCCGATCTTTTGAGGACCGGGTAACAGCCAAACGACGATAATTAGACCCACAATCATCAGCGCAGCACCCGGATACAGAAATAGCCACCGGGGACTGTAAACCAGCATAAATCGCAGGTTCCGCCAGCCATCTCGCCAAGTTCGCAGGTGTGGCGGACGGCTGCGGCCGTCGGGAGAGAGTACGGTGGGAACTTCAGCGACTCGAAGCTTGTAGATAGAGGCTTTGACTACCATTTCGCCAGCAAATTCCATCCCCGTTGTTTGCAAGTCGAGTTTCAAAATTGACTCTCTCCTGAAACCCCGCAACCCGCAGTTAAAATCGCCGGCGGGACTTGAAAAGAATAGCTGCCCAATCCGTGTCAGCGCCGGATTTCCCAAATATTTGTGCAGCGGCGGCATTGCCCCCGGTTTGATGCCCCCTTGAAAGCGGTTTCCCATCACTAAATCCCACCCTCCTCGCAATTTTTCGACAAACGGGCCGAGGTTGGAAAAGTCGTAGCTGTCGTCAGCATCGCCCATGATAATATAGACTCCGCGCGCTGCCATGATGCCTCCCATGAGGGCGCTGCCGTAGCCTTTAACCACTACGGGTACGACTCGGGCCCCCATTCTGGTAGCGATATCTTGAGAACCGTCAGTGCTGCCGTTGTCTGCTATGATTACCTCGCCGACAATATCAAGTTCGCGCAGGGACTTCTGCGCTTTCTCGATGCAGATTCCTAAAGTTTCTGCCTCGTTGAGGCAGGGCATGAGTATCGAAAGTTCGAGAGTGTATTCCTGGCTACTGTTAGTCTGTTCTGCCATATGTTTGTGCCCCTGTTGCTGGCGATCGACAATACTTACTTGTCCAGTATCTATGCTTAAAATAGTAGTGGTAAATAAAATTCAACAAAACTTAACTAAAGGTTTTAATTTTTTTGGCAACAGCAATTTGGGATTGTAATATAGGTTACTAAATTTATGAGTAGAAGCGTTTTTCTAGTTTTGCTCGCTGCTATTTTGTGCAGTGTTTTAGGTCAATTTAGTCTGAAGGCAGGAGCTAAAATCTTAGGACCCATTGGCGCGGCTAATTTAGTTGAAAAAGTTATGGCCATGGCAACTCAGCCTTTGATAGTTGCAGGTCTGTGTTTGTATGCAGTTTCTTCGATCGGCTTTATCGTAGTTTTGTCTCGCGCCAACATTAGCATAGTCTCGCCTTTACTGTCAATTAGTTACTTGTTTACGGTTTTGGGCGGCAAAATTATATTTAACGAGCCTTTGCCGCCGCTGCGGTTGGTAGGCGTGGGGCTAATTATGACGGGAGTAATTTTTGTACTCCAAGGTCAAAGTGGCGGGGGCGGTGGGGGCAACTAGCGCTCGCTTTTGACATTGACACTTGAGTGCTGAGTTGATAATTTAAGTAAAACGGTGCGTCTGAGTGCTACATTCTGAATCGATAGTGAGGTCATAGCCATGATTTCATACTTTATATCTTTTGCATGGGGAATTTGGATTCTGATATCTTTCATCGGCTGGGGGACAGCAATCAACCGCCTCCTCTTTCCCAAACACAGGGTTGACTGGGGAGAAAGAGCCGCTTGGGGGATCGCTTGGAGCCTGATATTTGGCGGTTTATTAAATGTGACATGGACTATTTCCCAAGCAGCGATTTTAATATATATATGCTCGGGCGCACTTTACGGAATCATAGATGCCTGGAGAAATAAAATTTCCCTGGTGAACAAGCGGAATCAGTTAATTAATGCTTTTCAATCAAATAAATTTTGGGCGATAGGCACTTTTATCGCTTTACTTCTGGCTTTTTGGCAATACGCTGGCTGCGTTTATTCGTATACCTTCAGTGGGTTAGATGACTACCACGCCTATTTTGTATTTCCCCAGAAAATGCTTCAAATAGGTTCTCTCGGTGCCGATCCTTTTAGCGAAAGAAGACTGGTATCTTCACTGGGAGGACAGTCATTTTTGCTGGCGTTAAGTTTCAGCGTATTGGATGAAAGAAGTGGCTATCTTATCGATCCGGGATGTGCCTTATTAGTAACGCTCGGACTTATTATCGGATACTGTCAGAGAAAAAAAATTTCAAAAACCGCGACACTGGCGATCGCGATCGGTTTATTATCACTTAACGCAATTCGGCTAAATACAAGTGGCGTATTAATTCCAGTATGCCTTTTCTTCGCCTTGTTTAACCTTCTAGAAGGGGATCGCCTCAAACCAACAAACATCCCAAACAATGCTGCGATTGTAGGATTGCTTGCCGCTGCTATCTGCTCTTTAAAAAGTACCTGGATTCCTAGCTGCATTCTGTTTTTTACTTTTAGTTACTTTTTTTACATTATTGGAAGTCAAACAAAACATAAAGCAATCTACGAATTTTGTTTGGCGGCTATTTTATTGTCCCTGTTTGTTTTACCCTGGTCTATATCACTGTATCAGTCTTCAGGGACTTTACTGTATCCCATATTGGGGAAAGGTTTTCACGGTTCAGTATACGGAGGCTCTGTCAAGCTTCCTAACAGCGTGATGGATCCAATCGTAGCAATTAAACTCAAGCTGTATGTAATTTTAGGAATTATTTATATTTTGGCTGTGTTGGGAATTAGATTTTGGATAATTGGCACCAGTAAAAAGCCAATTGCTCGGGAAGCAGCCGTATCTATTTTTATTAGTAGCGTTATCGGCACTGCGATAATAGCATTTACTACGGGAAGCGCGGATAATTACCGCTATTCCTACCCACAGTTATTAGTTATGTTCGCAGTATTTATCTTAATTATTGTGGAAAATATCGAACACAATCAATTAAGTATTAAGTTTAAAAAATTCGCCTCACTCAGCGCAGTAGTTTTTTCTGTATTAGTAACGATAAAATCTCACCAATACAATGAATTTAGGTCTTATAAAGAAACCATAGATAACATAGCATGGGGGGTAAATAATGTACCTTTAGTGGTACTAGAAGAACGCGAAAAATATGCAAAAATGCTAGACTCAGTTCCTGAAAAATCAATAGTTTTAACAAGGCTGGAAAACCCTTTTTTAATGAATTTTAAGAAACATACAATCTGGATTGCAGACTGGCCTGGTGGCGCTAGCCTTCCGCCCGGTATGCCTTCATTTAAAGGAGAAGAAACCCTAGCAGATTATCTAGTTTCACATTCGATTAGATATGTTGCATATTCTTACGCTAATGAAGCGAACTTTCCGAGGCATTTTTTTGAACCTAAACTCATCCCAAACCGCAATAAGTGGTTGGAAAATCAGGCATTGAATGCTTTTGAATTTCAAGATAGCTTACAAAAACTCGGTAAAACGAGAAAACGGATTTATGATGATGGACAAAATTTTGTCATTGATTTGTTAAAATACAAAAGTTAGCAAGAGCGGGAATAGCGATCGCTTTTGACCTTGACACTTGAGTGCTGAGTTGATAATTTAAGTAAAACGGTGCCTCTGAGCGTTACCTTCTAAATCGATACTGAGGTCACAATTATGAATTATTATTTTTTTTCTTTTGCATGGGGAATTTGCATTCTTGTATCCCTGATTGGCTGGGGTGCAGCAGTCAACCGTATCCTTTTTCCCCAGTACAGAGTTGACTGGGGGCAAAGAGCCGCTTGGGGGATAGCTTGGAGTGTTATATTTGGTGGTTTATTAAATGTGACATGGACTATTTCGCAAGCAACTATTTTAATATATATATGCTTGGGCGCACTTTACGGAATAATAGATGCCTGGGCAAATAAAACTTCGATCACCGAGGAGCTGAATCGGTTAATTAATAATTTTAAAGAAAATATTTTTTTGGCGATCGGGACTGTTATCGCTTGCCTTGTGACTGCTGTCCAATACAGTGGTTGGGTTTCTTGGCAGAATTTTAATCTTCACGATGACTACCACGCCTATTTTGTATTTCCCCATAAAATGCTTCAAATAGGTTCTCTGGGTTCCGATCCTTTCAGCGAAAGAAGACTGGTATCTGCACTGGGAGGACAATCATTCTTGCATACATTCAGTCTCAGCGTGTTGGATGAAAGAAGTTTATATCTTATCGATCCCGGCTGCGCCTTAGTCATAATGATAGGGCTCATTATTGGATACTGTCAGAAAAAAAATATTTCAAAAAACTCGACACTAATGATTGTGTTCGGCTTTTTATCATTGAGGACGGTTAATATAAATATAACGGGCTTATTAATTCCGGTATGTCTTTTCTTCAGCTTATTTAGAGTTTTTGACTGGGATAACCTCAAAGCAACAAACATCCAAAGTAATGCTGCGATTATAGGATTGCTTGCAGCCGCCATCTGCGCTTTAAAAACCACCTTTATTCCCGGGTGTATTATTTTCTTCACTTCTAGTTATTTTTTTTATATCCTTGGTAGCCAAATAAAGCATAAAGCAATATACGAATTTTGTTTGGCTAGTATTTTATTGGCTGTGTTTATTTTACCCTGGTCTATCTCACTGTATCAGTCATCAGGAACTTTACTATATCCCATATTTGGTAGAGGTTTTCATGGTTCTGTATACGGAGGTTCGGTCAAGCTTCCTAACACTGAAGTTCCCCCAAACCTAGCAATTAAACTCAAGGTGTATGCAATTTTTACACTTATTTATATACCGACTGTATTGGCAATTAGATTTTGGATAATTGGTCTCGGTAAAAAGCAAATTGTTCGGGAAGCAACCCTGTCTATTTTTATGGCTGCTGTCACGGGAAATACGTTGATAGCATTTTCAACTGGAGGTGCAGATGTCTACCGCTATTCATATCCGCTATTTTTAGTGATGTTCGTCATATTTCTATCATTTTTTGTGGAAAATCTAGAGCAAAATAACTTAAATCTAAAATTAAAAACAGCTGCCTTTAGCGGAGCAGTATTTTTGTCTTTATTAGTAGCGCTCGGTTCTCATATTTACAAGAATGAAGAATCTAATAACCCCTTAGATAGCATTGCCTGGGGTTTAAGAAATGTACCTTTAGTGACACTAGACGAGCGCGAAAAATATTCAAAAATGCTAGATTCGGTTCCTGAAGGAGAAATAGTTTTAACAAGACTTGACAAACCTTTTTTAATGAATTTTAATAAACATACAATCTGGATTGCAGACGTGCCAGGCGGCGCTAGCCTTCCGCCCGGTATGCCTTCATTTAAAGGAGAAGAAGCGCTAGCAGATTATCTAGTTTCACATTCGATTAGATATGTTGCATATTCTTACGCTAATGAAGCGAATTTTCCTAGGAAATCTTTAGAATTTAGACTCAACCCAGAATGGCCTTTCTGGCTAAAAAATCAGGCGTTGAACAGTTTTGAATTTCAAGAGAGCTTACAAAAACTTGGCGAAAGCCGAAAGCGGATTTATGATGATGGAGAAAATTTTGTAATTGATTTGTCAAGCAATAAAAACCAGCAGTGACATCAGTTTAATTTTCAGTAATTAAAATATATGAACCAACATCAGTTATTGAGCGATCGCACCGCTGTTCTTGCTACCATGCACCAAAAAGAACGGGTAATGGCTCCCGTTTTGGAACGAGAGTTTGGTGTAAATATCCTAGTACCTGCGGAGCTGGACACTGACACTTTTGGCACCTTCACCAGAGAAGTTAAACGCTTAGGAACACAAATAGAAGCGGCTCGCCATAAAGCACAAAAAGCCCTAGAAATTGCGGGCGAAACTCTTGCCTTTGCCAGCGAAGGTACTTTCGGCCCTCACCCAATGATGCCGTATCTGCCAGCTAACAGAGAAATAGTAATTTTATTAGATCGAGCCAACAATCTAGAACTAATCGGCGACTCTTTATCGGTTGAAACTAACTACAGTCACCAGTTAGTTTCCAGTATAGAAGAAGCAGATGATTTTGCTAAAAAAGCTGGATTTCCCGAACATGGACTGGTTGTTATAGTTGGGGAAGCTGCGCTCGGTAACGGCGAAATTGTCAAGGGCATTAGGACAGAAAAACAACTTTTTGACGTTGTGACAGCAGGCTTAAAAAAATCGTCAACTGGCCGAGTTCACATCGAAACAGATATGCGGGCGATGTACAATCCAACTCGGATGAAAAATATCGAAAATGCAACTCTCGATTTAGTTAAAAAATTCAAGCAATTCTGCCCGGAGTGCGGTTGGCCGGGATTCGAGATTGCTGAGACGAAAATCGGATTGCCCTGCGGACTTTGCTATTTTCCGACTCAGCTAGCGCGATCGGCAATCTATAAATGCAAAAACTGCGGTTATACTAAAGAAAAACTATTTCCAGACGGTCGAGAGACTGCCGATCCTTCCCTTTGTCAATATTGCAACCCTTAAAAAAATACAGGACTTGCCCCAGACGAGGTAGAAACCCTGTTTCTTGGCAGATACTTCCCTATCAAACCAAAAATTTATTACCAAAAACCCGGTTTCTCTTCATCTACGGCCCAAAAACCAGGTTTCTGCGTCGATACCTCGTTACCAAACCGAAGATTTTTAGTAGAAATCGGGTTTCTTTTCATAAGTCCTAAGATAATGGTTGTACAAAATCAACTTTTTTAACACTTACAGTCCTGGACGCAAGTGTCACAATTAGTAAGGTACTCTACTATCCTACACCCTTGATAATCCGTTCATAATCAAAGTAGTAGAGCACCCTACAAGTCGATTAGACTGTGCCAGTGGCGTCCAGGACTAACTTACTTAGTTGCCTAAACTTAGTAAAGTTTGCAACAATATTATTGATAGTTCCCTAATTAAAGTCACTAATGATAGCCGTAGAAACAGAACGCAACTGGAAACCCGTTATTAAAGAATTCGAGGCTGTAGTCGGCAAAAATGGCGTGGTGCAGCGCCGCGAAGAATTGATTGTCTACGAGTGCGACGGACTCGCCAGCTACCGCCAGCGCCCCGCTGTGGTGGTATTGCCTCGAACTACGGAGGAAGTGGCGCAATTGGTCAAAATATGCGATCGCAACTCAATTCCCTGGGTGGCTAGAGGCGCAGGAACCGGCCTTTCCGGCGGCGCTTTGCCTGTAGAAAACTGCGTGCTGATTGTCACTGCCCTGATGCGAAAAATCCTGAAAGTAGACTTAGAAAATCAGCAAGTAGTCGTGCAACCGGGAGTAATTAATAACTGGGTAACCCAAGCAGTTAGCGGCGCCGGTTTCTACTACGCACCCGATCCTTCCAGTCAAATTGTTTGTTCGATTGGCGGCAACGTTGCCGAAAATTCTGGCGGGGTTCACTGCCTCAAATACGGAGTCACAACGAATCACGTTTTAGGATTAAAATTGGTACTGCCCGACGGTTCAATTGTCGATGTCGGTGGCGAAATTCCCGAAATGCCCGGTTACGATTTAACTGGTGTATTTGTCGGTTCCGAAGGCACTTTAGGCATCGCTACAGAAGTTACTCTGCGAATCCTCAAAGCGCCGGAATCGATTTGCGTTCTCCTAGCGGATTTTGCCAGTATAGAAGCAGCGGGCGAATCGGTTTCCGATATTATCAGCGCTGGCATTATTCCCGGCGGCATGGAAATTATGGACAACATCAGCATCAATGCTGTGGAAGATGTGGTGGCAACTGGATGTTATCCCCGCGATGCGGCGGCAATTCTACTCATAGAAATCGACGGTTTAGAAGTGGAAGTTGCCACAAACAAACAGCGGATTGCCGATATTTGCAAGCATAACGGAGCGCGAAATATCACGACAGCAAGCGATCCGGAAACGCGCCTAAAAATTTGGAAAGGGCGGAAAGCTGCTTTTGCGGCGGCGGGTCATTTGAGCCCTGATTATTACGTGCAAGACGGGGTAATTCCGCGAACGCAAATGGCTTATGTTTTGAAAGAAATTGAGGGTTTGAGCGATAAATATGGTTATCGGATTGCTAATGTATTTCACGCGGGAGACGGGAATTTGCACCCGCTGATTCTGTACGATAACTCGGTAAAAGGTGCGCTGGAAAAGGTGGAAGAATTAGGCGGGGAAATCCTCAGGCTTTGCGTGAAAGTTGGGGGAAGTCTTTCGGGGGAACACGGCATCGGTGCTGACAAGAAGTGTTTTATGCCGGATATGTTTTCGGAGGTAGATTTGGAGACGATGCAGTGGGTTCGTCAGGTGTTTAATCCGAAAGGTTTGGCGAATCCCGGGAAGATGTTTCCGACGCCGAAGACTTGCGGGGAAGCGGCGAGGGCTAAGGTTGAAACTTTTAAGAAGTTGGATGGTGCGGAAGTTTTTTAATTCCCTATGTATGCGGGTAATGTGAGCAGAAAAGCACCCTGAAATTGTCTCTAGGGGGAGGCAAAGCCTCTAATATGCGTTCCCAGACTCTGGCTGGGAACGATAAAAAACGAGGGAAATCGTTTTTTAGGAGTGCGAGCGTCCCGCTCGCTTCCTTGCCTATATCTCAAGTTTGTAAGGTACAGATTGCGCACCCTGCGCTAATGTTGGAGCGGAAGTCTGATAGTAAATTCCGTACCCTTGCCCAATTCCGAATTACAAGATAATTCGCCTTTGTGTCTTTCTACAATAATTTGGTAGCTAATTGACAAGCCCATTCCCGTGCCTTTGCCAATGGGTTTGGTAGTAAAAAATGTATCGAATATGCGCTGCTTGACTTCCTCAGTTATTCCCGGCCCGTTGTCGGCAATTTTGATTTCTACAAACTTGCCGACAACTTCCGTGCAAATCATAATCTGGCTGGGACTTTCTGGCATTTCTAGACCAGTTTGCTTACTTTTCGCATCCTCTAAAGCATCGATCGCATTGCTGAGAATATTCATAAAAACTTGATTGATCGGGCCGGCAAAACACTCAACAAGCGGCAAATTCCCGTATTCTTTTACAATTTGAATTTGGGGCTTCTCTCCGTTTCCTTTCAAACGGTGATTTAGAATTAACAGCGTGCTGTCAATACCTTCGTGGAGGTTAACGGGTTTCATCTGTGTATCGTCGTGCCGCGAAAAGTTCCGCAGCGACTGAACAATCTGGCAAATCCGGTCCACACCAACGCTCATTGAAGACACTATTCTAGGTAAATCTTCAGCTAAAAAATCTAGATCATTGTCTTCTCTTTCCTGTTGAATTTCCTCGACTGGATTAGGATAGTGATGTTCGTACAGTTCGAGGTGGTGAAACAAGTCTTGAGTATAATTTTTGAGATGAGCGAGATTGCCATGAATGAAGCTGACGGGGTTGTTGATTTCGTGAGCGACGCCGGCAATTAGCAATCCCAAACTAGACATTTTTTCGCTCTGAACTAATTGGGAATGAGTGGCTTTCAGTTCCTCAAGTGCTGCTGCTAGTTGAGCTGCTTGTTCTCTGCTTTGTGCTTCGGACTTATGCAACGCTTCTTCGGCTTGTTTGCTCTGGGTGATGTCTCTCTGTACGCCAATAAAATGAGTTAATTTGCCAGTTCTATCGCGCACGGGAGATATTGAGAAACAATTCCAGAAAGTGGTTCCGTCTTTGCGGTAATTCTTTAATATTACCTTGCATTCGGTCTTTGTTTGCAAGGCTTTGCGAATTATTTCTACTGCTACCGGATCGGTCTCGCTTCCCTGCAAAAATTGGCAGTTTTTCCCGATAATTTCCTCGCGCCGATAACCTGTCATGCTTTCAAATGCGGGATTGCAATAAATAATTGGATGTTCTGGGTGAGTGGCGTCAGAAATCGTAACTCCGGTGCTAGTAGCTGCTATAGCTCGATCGTACAACCAAAGCATTTCTTCTGCCTGCTTGCGATCGGTAATGTCCCGCAGCGTAGCTAAATAAGCCATTTCTCCCTCCCATTCCGTTTCCACCACCCGCATTTCTACTACAGCATTTTCTTTGTGCTTGCGAATTGCTTCAACTTCTGTTTGCACCACGCGAGTTCCTGGTGCTTCTGTTTTTCCCACTTGGGGAATAATATCCGTGTCCATCTCAATCTCGCAAGCTGAACCTTCTACGACCAACTCGCCAAAAAATACTTGACCTAAAAGTTCCTCTGCTTTGCAGTTAAACAGCGCTTCTGCTGATGGGTTCGCAAAACAGACAAGTCCTCCCTTGTTAACGATGGCGATGCCGTCGGCATTTTTTTCGATCACATTCCGAAACCGAGATTCGCTAGCTTTCAAATCCTGCCTTAGCTGTTCCATTGCTCGCTCCATCTGTTGCAGCTCGCACAAACTAAGACTATAAGCTTCTGAAATGTTGGCGTCGGTCGAATTCTCGGCTATTTTTTTCGGCATCTCTTGGTACTCTGTTCTAGGGGTCATGTTTGTAACCGTTGTTGTCTGGGTACTGGTAATATTACTGAGGTTATTTTCGGGACGGGCTTCTTGAAAAAACATATTTAAACCATACCAAATTATTTTTTAGAGATAGGTGTTGCGATCCCCAATTTTCCGGAAAATTTAGGGAGAGAACAATTTCTTCCCGATGCTAGCACATTACTTTTAGAATTCATCCTATATAAAAGATCGTTAAAATTTTCTAGGGATCACCATCGCATTATCTATTACGCTTTCTTAAGTAATTTAAACAACATTGACACTTACGTAGCGAGCCGAACTGTGAAGGCTGGAGATAGCTTCAATCCCCGTCGCACGGGACAAAATAACCTGCTCGCGGCGCCAGGAATAAATACTTATAAGCCTCTGGTAAGTATAAAAGATTATGTAATTTTGATTAATAATACGGTTCAAAATAAGCGAACTCATCTTTAAAATCTTCAAAAATTCTCATAATTAGCAATTATCAAAACATTTCCCGGCCGCCAGATTTGATATAGAATATAACCTGTCTATTTTTGCGAGCGCAACTTCAAACCAATGGCACGTCTAGCACTCCTGAGCACCTCCAATAAAACCGGGCTAATCGACTTAGCGCGCAGTCTAGTAGAAGAATTTGAATTTGACATAATTAGCAGCGGCGGCACAGCAACTGCCCTCAAAGAAGCTGGAATTCCCGTCACAAAAGTTGCGGAATATACAAATTCTCCCGAAATTTTGGGAGGGCGAGTCAAAACACTTCATCCGCGAATCCACGGAGGTATTTTAGCACGCCGCGATCGACCGGAAGACCTCGCAGATTTAACCGCAAATCAAATTCGGGCGATCGATCTAGTGGTAGTCAATTTGTATCCATTTGAACAGACAATTTCTCAACCAGGGGTTACAATAGCAGACGCAATTGAGCAGATAGATATCGGCGGGCCGGCCCTGCTGAGAGCTTCAGCCAAAAACCACGCTCATTTGACAGTTTTGTGCAATCCCGACCAATACAATACTTATTTAGCAGAACTGCGGCACAATGGCGGGGAAGCCTCCTTAAAGTTCCGGCAAAGATGTGCGCTGGAAACATTTAAACATACAGCTAACTACGATCGCGCGATCGCAAGTTATCTCAGCAGCCAATCTGCTACTGAAGAATCTGCGCTACCAGAGCAGTTTAATTTATCAGGAAAAGAGTTGCAAACTCTCCGCTACGGCGAAAATCCCCATCAAGCCGCCACCTGGTATCAAAGCGGAAGTACACCGACAGGCTGGACGACTAGCACCATCCTGCAAGGCAAAGAATTAAGCTACAATAATTTAGTAGATTTAGAAGCAGCAAGGCGGCTAATCGTAGAATTCCCGGACACCCCCGCTGCCGCTATTCTGAAGCATACTAATCCTTGCGGCACAGCGTTGGGAAAAACTATTTCTGAAGCGTATCAAAAAGCCTTCGACACCGATTCAGTCTCAGCTTTCGGCGGAATTGTCGCCCTCAACCGCCCGATTGATGCTGCTACCGCAACGGCCTTAACTCAAACATTTTTAGAATGTATTGTCGCGCCGGGGTGCGAACCTGACGCCGAAGAAATTATCAAGAAAAAGGCGAAAGTTCGAGTATTAATTTTGCCAGATTTGACTCAAGGGCAGCTACAAACTGTTAAAATAATTGCAGGCGGTTTGGTGGTGCAAGAGTCAGATAATATAGTAGAAGAAACTAGCAAATGGCGCGCAGTTACTGAGAAACAGCCGACGGCGGGAGAGTTGGAAGAATTGCTGTTTGCTTGGAAAGTAGCGAAACACGTCAAATCAAATGCGATCGTTGTGACGCGCGATCGCACTACAATCGGTGTGGGCGCTGGACAAATGAATCGCGTGGGCTCGGTTAAACTAGCATTGGAACAAGCAGGAGAAAAGAGCAAAGGAGCGATTTTGGCCAGCGATGGTTTCTTTCCCTTCGACGATTCAGTCAAAACTGCGGCTGAGGCGGGAATAATTGCGATCGTCCAACCGGGCGGAAGTATGCGCGATCGAGATTCCATTGAAGCCGCCAACCAACTCGGAATCACAATGGTTTTCACCGACATCCGCCACTTCTTGCATTAATTAAGTTCGTAGCAATGACATTTTGCACCTCTATTATGAACAGGCAAGATGCCTGTTCCACAAAGAGTTAATTCTATTGTGGGGTGGGAAGAAAGCCCGCCACAAACAGGCTTACCGGCCTGTTTCACAAAGAAAAGAGTCAATTCCAGTTCTATTGTGGGGTGGGCTTCTAGCCCGCCCTAAAAAAAATTTCCTTCTTCTATAACTAACAGCTATGAATACCCCAATTCAACAGCAAATTAAACCCCAAGACGTAAAAGTTAAAATCCTGCTCACTGGCGGACATCAGTGTACCGTCACCCTCAAATCCGACACACCCTTATTACACAGCCTTGTCAAAACATTAGTCGATCGCACCCAACAAACACCCGGTTTTTCCACCTTATTTCATATTCCCATAGATGATGGGCGTTCCGCCCTTTCTTTTCCCGGCGAACATCTAGTAGGATTAGTCACTGAACCGCCTATTTACTGGCAGGAACTGCAACCGCAGCAGCCAGCAATTTCCGTAGAAATTCCCGCCGAAATTCCCACCGAAATTCCCACCCCTGCGCCGCCTGTAAATGACGAGTTAATATCTCGCTACGCCCAAATTGACAACTTCTTGACAGCGGCAGAAAAGAACAAACTCATCAAATATGTTTTAGCAAAAGAATCACAGTTTGTAACTACCAGCACCTCAACTAATGCCGACGACTACCGCCGTTCGATGGTACTCCACTCGTTCCCGGAATTTTCGGAACTGATGGTTAATCGCATCAAAGCAATTCTCCCGGACGTGCTGCGTAAATTAAATATTCCCTCATTTCCGCTTGGTGAAATAGAAGCTCAGTTAACCATGCACAATGACAACAACTTTTACAAACTTCACAACGACAGCGGCTCTCCAGATACCGCAACCAGATTTTTTACTTACGTTTACTATTTCTATCGAGAACCAAAAGCTTTTTCAGGTGGCGAATTGCAGATTTATGACAGCAAAATCGAAAACAACTTTTATGTAGCGGACGATACATTCAGAACCGTTGAGCCGCGCAATAACAGCATCGTATTTTTTCTAAGCCGCTATATGCACGAAGTTTTGCGAGTTAGCTGTCCCTCGAAAGCTTTTGCTGATAGCCGCTTTACTATTAACGGCTGGGTGCGAAAAGCAAATTGAGCTAACACCAAATCCGGCTGGATTATCCTCTATGACTCGGCGGTTGAAACCGCTACTATACAAACAAATTCAGCCCACGCGGACTCAATATTAAAGGGGGTAAGTTAACTCAATAAATCCCTAGGGGCGGGTTGGCGAATAGCCTTAAAAAGTGCAGAGAGATTAAATAAACCCGCCCCAAACCCACTATATTACTCCCGTGCTCCAGCACTTTTGAGCAATTTCACCACGCTGGAATAACGTTTAAACTCAGCCAGCATTAAAGCTGTATAATTTCCCGGATTTTTGTGGTTTAGTTCTGCACCAGCATCAATTAAAATCTGTACAGCACCGACACAGCCCCGATGTGCAGCCCACATTACAGCGGTTGCGCCCGAATCATCGAGCAAGTTGACATCTGCACCTTTTTCGACTAATAATTGGACGATCGCCACATAACGCCGATCGCACGCTTTCATTAAAGCCGTTTTCCCCAAATCCGCCGGGACATTGGGATCAGCACCGCCGTCAAGCAAAGCCTTCACCGTCTCGGTATGTCCGTGAAATGCAGCCAGCGTCAAAGCCGTCTCCCCAAAGTTTTTAGCATTCAGATAATCAGCGGGATTTGAGTTTACTTTTTGCAGCAAAGCCGATACGATCGCACTATGGCCGTGAACAGCCGCCACCAGTAAAGGCGTATCGCCCAGCCGATTCCTAGAACCGACACTAGCACCTCGGTTTAAGAGCAATTTCACGACATCTTCGCAGCCTTCAACCACGGCAAAATTCAAAGCAGTTTCATCATCTTTATCCTTAGCGTTGATATCCGCGCCAGCATCGAGTAAGATATGGGCGATCGGCAAATTTCCCCCAGCAGCAGCGGCCATCAAAGCCGTGCCCCCATCTCCATTTTTCACATTCGCATCAGCACCCGCACGCAGCAAAGATTGCACAACATCAGTATTGCCGGAATCTGCAGCCAAAGTTAAAGCTGTTTCGCCGTCTTTGTCGCGAATTTCGACATCAGCACCAGCAGCCAACAGCGCCTCGACAACAGCCAAATTTCCCACCGTCGCAGCCTGCATCAAAGGAGTTTTGCTTTCTAGATTTTTAACATTAGCATCCGCCCCACAATTGAGCAAAATTCGCACAATTTCAGCGCTACCTTGACGGACAGCTAAAAACAGCATAGAATTGTCAGCAACAGCACCCGCTTCCACCAAAGCTTTGACAACAGCTTCGTGCCCGGATAAAGCAGCTATTTTCAGAGCCGAATCTCCATCTTTATCTCGGACATTTACATCAGCATTAGCATCAAGTAACATCCGCACAACATTGATATCGCCCTTGAGAGAAGCGGCCATCAAAGCCGTACTTCCATCATCATTTTTAGCATTAACATCAGCACCCGCAGCCAGCAACAGCCGCACAGAGTCAGCCTGCTTGTGAGCCGCCGCCAGCATCAAAGCCGTCAAGCCAAAACGCCTGCTCACATGGTTGACATTAGCGCCATTGTTTAGTAAACTACGCACAATTTCCGTATAGCCCTTTTGGGTGGCAAACATCAAAGCCGTCGTCCCCTCAGAGTCTTTGGCGTTAGGGTTAACATTCTTAGCGAGTAAAGCTTGGACGTGAATAATGTTGCCAGTCTTGGCGGCTTGGATTAATACAGTGTCTTGTTTAGTGGCAGGCATAATAGTCTCTCATACCGTATATTTTTACCATCACATGAGACGGCCTGACTGGTATGCTAAGTTTTATGAAGTATGTTTGCTAATCCTCAGAACACTATGAATCTCGAAATTCCTCAGTCAGTGAAAGTTTGGAGCCAATTCATCCACCCAGTTTTAATGTGGGTACTGCTGGCCATCTCATTTTATGCTTTGTATCTGGGCATTCAAATCCGACGTATCAGAAGTGCGGAAGGCGAACTCAAAAAAGAGTTAATTAAGGGCAAATTCAATGTCAAGCACCACCAAATGGGTTCTTTGCTGTTAGCGTTGATGGTAACGGGTGCGATCGTCGGGATGGGCGTCACCTACATCAACAACGGCAAGCTATTTGTGGGCCCGCACTTGCTAGCAGGGTTGGGAATGATGGCAATAATTGCGATCGCAGCCTCGCTGACTCCTTTGATGCAAAAAGGCAATGATTGGGCGAGAAACACTCACATCTTTCTGAATGTTGTGCTGTTAGGGCTGTTTGGCTGGCAAGCGGTATCAGGCGTGGAAATCCTGCAAAGAATTATCAGCAAAATGTGAGGATTTGGGTAATATAGCCGTTTTCAGGTAGGGACACGGCACTGCCGTATCCTATATTTCCTCGCATTGAAAACAGCTATATTGCTGTTCGCTAATTGCCTTGGTGCGAGCGGCAATTAGCGAACAGTTATTTCTGTAATATTTCCTGCAAGAAGCTTCAACAAATGAACTAATCAGGATTGCATAATAATGTCAATTTCACCCGGCTTCTTTAACTTATCTCCAAACAATGCTGTTTGTGTATTTTTAGTAAATGGTTGCTTAATATACTTTAAAGATTTTTGTGGAAAAGCTTCACGCAAAGTATCGATAGTTGTTTCGTGTGTAAAAATTCTGGCACTGGTTCTCACATAGATACTTGCTGTACTGGTCATAATTTCAGCGCATCCTTGGAAAACTGTTTGTAGCAAGTTGCGATAATCAGGCATAGATTCAAACTTACCCCGCCACTTTTCCCCTGTCCAACTAGGTCGCTCTGTCCCCCCCAACATCCACAGCCGCAACCATTGATCGTAGTGGTAATTTGTAATGCCGAAGTACGGAGGTGAAGTAAATAGAAGATTAAAACGACTCTGACTTCCAGAGTAGACTTTTTCAGCTAAATCACCAATCAATGAGGTACTATCACCCAACAGCATATTTCCATTTTCTAGGTTTGGAGCTCCTTTTGCATAACGCCATTCAACGCGCTTAGTCAGAAACTCTACCGGATCAATTTCTGGCGGGGTAAGTTGTCTTTCTCTCCACCAACCTATTGAATAGCTGGGACTCATTGCTTTTCCTTGTCGCATCTGGTTTGATAGTGAGCTTTCTCTTTTGCCGTGTAGATTGACCAGTATCATTGCCATTAGGGTTGCATCAACTGAACTATTTTTCCAATCAAGTACATCACGGGCCACCATGAGATACCGTAATACGATAGGGGAATAACAGGCAGTAAAGAATTCTGGCAAAGCATCTAATCTCTGTTGTTCAACTGAACTAGCCATTTCCCCAAGATTCTTGATGCGCGTTAACACCTCAGTCTTTGAAGCAGGTTTTAGTTTCACAAAACCATACAGCCAGCCAACAGGGTTGATTTCAATACCACAACCCGATCTCTGCATTGCTGCTGCTGCATAAACGCTTGATGCACGACCTGCAAACGGATCGATAACTGCATCTCCAGGCATTGAATACTCTTCTACAACTTTGAAGGCGAATTCTTTGGGGAACATGGCGTAGTAGGGGCCTAAGCCAGACCATCTGCCGATGGCTGTACTCAGACTGAGTTGATTTAGAGTTGAATTGCTCATCTTCAGTTTTCCGCCATTAGTTCTTTTGCAAGCTTTTCTAACACTTTATTACCAAGCCGCAGAGGGATAGCCGCTTCTGCATTTGCCGACACTAAGGGGACAAGGGCGTTAGGAAAGCGTGAAGATACCAATTGATCCAGAAGTCCAACTGCATCTGATAGACGTGGAAATTGATAGAGCTCAGCCGTTTTCAAGTCTTTATGTTCTTCTGAAAGGAAGGGTAAAGTAGCTACTATACGCGCCCCAGACTTTGTTTTGTAGAAAAACTTGCGCCCAAAGTATGTTGCCGCCCCGTAGGGTCTTGTACTATCTGAAAAAATAATGTTTTGTTTGATGTATGAATCAGTGAGTAATCCAACTGACTGGCAAGGAAAAGCACCAAAACCACCTTTTTCTTGACGATCTAAATCTTCAAAGTGTTCTACGAATGTTCCTGTTTTTTCAACCCCAATGAGGAGTATATCTTTTTGTCCATTCGCTTTTTTTGCTACAGCATTAATTCTGGATAGTTCTTGATAAACGGCTTGACTTATCCACGCGGGTTGTCCAAAAACAGCAAGTTGACCATCCAAGACAATTGCAAGTCTACCCAAGCTAGAAAGCCACTTCTTAGCCTCTAAAGACCTTAAAATATGTACCATCCAGACAGTTTCCCATACTTGCATGATCTCGCCAAATATAGCACCGTTAGTACCTGCTGGATTCATCCTTTCGTGTATGCGTAAGGCATCTGTAGAATAGAGATTTCGTGAAAGGTTACATGGACAAGTATATTGACGATTTCCACGCTCGTAATCTCTAGCTTCAGGACAATCTTCGTAAGGACATTTTTGACTGCGTTCAGTAATAGGCTTATATTTTAATAGAGCTTCGTAAGTATCAAGCAGCGATTCTCCTCCACTATCAGGGAATGCCTTAACATCTTCAAAAACTTCAAATATTGATTTTCTTAGCGAATCTTTAGCTGATTTTTCACCTTTTGAAATAACATTGCATCCCGGCAAGGCGCAGTCAATAGACTGAGCTGTCTCTATTGTTCGGAATTTTTTGGGTTCTACGGGACGATGCTGATCGAGTTCTCTCATTTTTTCAACATCTAAAATTACAGAAGCCACTGTCACATAAGAAGCCTCAGCCCCAGGGAAACCATTTTCAATCTCTACTTCTGCATGGCTCCCATCTATAGCTATTAGCCATTTCGGTATCCAGTCACCAGGCTGTATCTTGATTGGATTAAGTGTCTGGAGCGACTTTAATTGATCTGATTTACTTCGGACTTCATAACTGCCAAGTAGTTTTTTGACCCGCTCACTCTCTACAAGACGACGTAGGGGTTTATATTTAGCAAATTCTCCTTCGTATGGCATAATCTAAACCTCAAATTTTTTGACCTGAACTGGAATAACAAAAAGATTGCTCAATGTCTTAACTCTAAGGAAGCCCCGATCCTGAGCGCGACGAATTGATGATTCAAAGTCATCAAAATCATAATATTTTCGGAGTTCCTTGGTTTCATCTGTGTTATTCAAGTGCCCGATAAACCAATTAGCAGTATTTTTAAGTATATTACGTTGAATGCTGCTAACTTCCTGGGTTGCATAGACCATACCAATATGATATTTTGCACCCTCTTTTGCTGTCCGCACCCATACATTCTTGAGATCCATATCTGTTCCTACAGGCAGAAGGTTATGGGCTTCTTCCAGATAAACCAGAATTTCAGGTATTTCTTTGACTCCTTGACGAAATAAATTCTGGTTTTCTCTAAAAATATGCCACATAATCCGGTCAGCGGAAGATTGATTAATTTCAGGATCTCCACTCGATTGGTCGATAATAACCAGCCGCCCAGCTTTTAAATGTTTATAAATTTCTACTGCATAATCAGCAGTTGTGCTGTTAGTGTGTTGGTTCCGTACTTTACCAATTTGTCTAGGCCCATTAGGGCGACTAAACATTTCCAATAACTTTTTTAAATCCTCATCTGCCCAGAGATCGCCTGATGCTTTTGGACGATCGCTAACATACCATTTTTCAAATGCTTCATAACCACTATTTTTGTCCATCATAAAGTCATAAAGATGACTAAGTGCATTTGCTATTTGAGGCCATGTAGATTCTTTCTTACTCAGGATCTCAGCAGCAGATATGTGATCAGTGCTATTTTTACCTTGGCTATTCTTCATAGCCTCAAATAGCTCCTTATTAAATAATGTGTCAGTTTTTGGTTTAAGGTATGGTGAAACGGAAAAACCAGCTTGAACTAGCAGGGCACGATATACGAGGACTCGACGGTTGTAGCGAGTCATTGCACTGTAATCATTTTCAGCGGGTTTCTCAAAAATAACCTGCCGGAAGTTTTGGATGTATTTTGATCCGTCAGATGCTAATGTGGCATCAATGATATCCTTACCAATTTGAAGATTTTTCTCCTCTAAAAAGTTCAATAACATCAGCTTGCGTTTGGGATCGTTTGGATGAGACAAAATTCCATAAGTTACAACATCTTCCTCTTTGCCAGCAGCATTAGACTTCCAAATATTTTTGATAGCTGATGGATTTTTCTGTTGATTAGCATCTTGCTCATTTTCATTTGCATACTCTCCGTTTGGATCGAAAACTATCGAGCCAATTCGGAGTGGTTTTTCTTTGTCAAACCTCAGATCAAATACGGATTGAAGGATGATTTTAGTAGTATTTGATTTCCCAGTACGGGTCATACCAAATAGAGCCGTTTTTTGACCAAGTAAATCTGCTGGCAGAAGTTCCACTTGGACATTAGAAACTCCCTGGAATGATCGATTAGTAGATGCGTAGCGGATTTGACCAACAACAACAAATTTTTTTGTTTGCCAATCTTTACGATCTGGATCGCGATAATTGACTATTTGCGATAAGGCTTTATCATTTGGCTTATAGACCTTTAGACCCCGATTTGGATAGTAATTAGAAATATCGCTACCAAAACGAAGGACTAGCGAGTCTGCTACTTCACTACCCGAAGCTTGCTCTAAGAAGAAAGTGCCAATAACTTTACACTTGATACCAGCAAAAGAAAAAAGCTGGGAACTGTGACCGTCCATCATATCTGGATTATCCCAGTGTATATCTTCTCCACTAGCTCGCTGGGCAGCTTCGACTCGCACCCGCTCCGCTTCAAATGCGTTAGGAAGTGGCGCAGCATCCATAACACGCAGAAGAACTAGAGATGCGTCTTCAGTGGTGTAATCGATACCATCTTTTGGGTTGACACGGGTAGCAATTAAGAAGCTAAGGCTAGGAATTCCACCTACTTGCTTCCGGTAGTAATCGTGTATTTGAACTAAGGCTGTTTCATAGCTAATGGAATATACCTCACCGACGTACTGATTTAATTGAATTATAGATCCGAAGATTTCCTTGGCAGTTAGTTCAGCAGAGTTGGATTGATCTTCGCCAAATACCTTTTCAAGCTCTGATTTCATACGACTACTATTACTAATTAATTACTAGATATGATTTCTTGTTTCTGTCAAACTCTACGAGTTAAGCGCGATCGCCATCCGCCGCCATCCGACTCGGCACTTGCTGCATCACTTTAATCAAGCCTGAGTCAACAAACTCAGAGTGCTCTTGCAACTGTTCCCCCTCTTCCTCAGCAGGACAACTAAGCAGCAATTGAATCAGATTCAGGTAAGCTCGGAGGCGGTTTTCATCCATGAGGCGTGACCTTCAACATTTCTTATTTGCTTATTTGTACCACAAATACAAGCAGACCCAGCTAAAATGCAAGAATTATTTAATTTTCCAATCAAGCCCCTTAATTCCTAATTTTTTTTATAAATTAATTTATTTTTGGTATGTGAAGCCAACTAATTAGATTAGTCCACAGTACCACTGTTGCTCTAAATTTTGCACTTCATTAGAATTGCATTACTTTTTGAGCTTTATCGTATCTGATGCACACTTTGCAACAATCCCTCAAACCACGCAAAAAAGCAGGTTTGAGAGTTTATTGCCTATCCTTAAAAAAGGCGGCACCCAGATTTGAACTGGGGGTGGAGGTTTTGCAGACCTCTGCCTTACCACTTGGCTATGCCGCCGTCACGTCTTAAATTTGACGTTTTCTTATAGTACACCAAATCTCGAAAAATTTAACATACCTGTCAAAAATTTCGTAAAGCGCAGCTATCCCCAACGCGCGTGGGTTCCCCAAGGGTAGGGCATCGCCCTTTCCATATCCCCAAAACCCTTGTGGGAAGGTACTCTAGAACTATAGCAACGACCCGCAATAGCAGCCATGACACCACCAGTTTCTCCCCTACTCGTCGCCCAAATCACGGACACTCACTTGTTTGCAGAGATCGATCGAGAATGGCAAGGCCTCTCAACAGCCCGCACCCTGCAAGCAGTTCTCGATCGCTTGCAACAGATACAGCCGCCGCCCGACTTACTCCTACTCACAGGCGACTTATCCCAAGACGAAACACCCGAATCCTACCAGCGCCTCGTCTCCCTCATCGCCCCCCTCGGAATACCCGCCTACTGGATACCTGGGAACCACGACAACCTCCCAGTCATGGCAGAAATCTTAAATCAGTCGCCTCTTTCCCCAGAAAAATCATGGATGCTAGGAAACTGGCAATTTCTATTACTTTCGAGTGTGGAAGCGGGATGCGACGGCGGGCGGCTTTCCCCAGAAAGCTTGCATTGGCTCGACTCTCAACTGCAACAAACGGGCGATCGACCTGTTATCATTGCCTTGCACCATCATCCGCTGCCGATCGACTGTGAAATAATGGATGGAATGATGCTGCACAATACCGATGAATTTTTGGCAATTGTCGATCGATATCCTCAAATCAAAATAGTCCTCTGCGGCCACATTCACCAAGAATTTCACCAACAGCGAAGCGGAGTTTCCTACTTAGGAACGCCCAGTACCTGCCTCCAACTTTTACCCAAAAGCCATCCGATTATAGTTGACGAAATCCCGCCGGGATTTAGATTGCTTGAATTGGCGATCGACGGTACTTGGAACACCAGAGTTGAGCGAGTTGCCGCACAATCGCCATCCGATTAATATTTTTCGCTTTTTGATAACACCCTCGTCCAAGACCAGCCCACCCTCGCCGTTACCTTGGTTGACAACCATGATTCCCAACCCTTACAATCCCTAGAATCGGTGGTCGAGGCTTGGTTTAAACCCCTTGCCTACGCTTTAATCCTGCTGCGGCGCGAAGGATATCCGTGCATTTTTTACCCGGATTATTACGGCGCTAACTATAAGGATAAAGCAAATGATGGCAATGAATACGAGATTTGGTTAGACAAACATCAGGCGATTTTAGACAAATTCTTGTTAGCCCGCCAAACTTATTCCTACGGCAATCAGTACGATTACTTCCACCACGCCAACACCATTGGCTGGACGCGACTCCGAGATGAAGAACATCCGGGCGGCATGGCTGTGGTACTCACTAACGGAGGCGATGGCAGCAAGTTTATGGAAGTCGGACAACGGAATCGAACTTATATTGACATCACCGAACACATCCAAGAACCAATCACAACTAATGAGGATGGTTGGGCTGATTTTAGGTGTAACGCCGGTTCAGTTTCTGTCTGGGTTCCGCAGCCGTAAGGACTGTGTTAACGGTAAAAAGTAAAAAGCAAGATATCTTTTTACTTTTTGCTTTGATATTTTTGATAACTAAAACCTATGTATAGTTAGGACTAAAGCTCTCTCTAGAGTCATATTTTTATGCTATGCGATCGTGTATAATGTTATTTTACATAAAAAATTATGAAACTTTCAGATAAAGTTGCCGTTATTACTGGCGGCGGGTCGGGAATTGGTCGTGCAGCAGCAATTTTATTGGCCAAGGAAGGCGCAAAAGTTGCTATTATCAATCGCACTTTAGAAACCGGGCAAGAAACCGTCCGCCAGTTGGTCGATGAAGGAGGCTGCGGGCTAGCTGTTGCAGCAGATGTGGCCGATTCTGTGCAAATGCAACAGGCATTTCAAACCATTTTTGATGAATATCAAAGAATTGATATTGTGTTGGCAAATGCAGGTATTAACGGTGTATGGTCGCCGATAGAAGAGATAGAACCCGAAGAGTGGGACAAGACAATTAATACCAACCTCAGAGGAACATTTTTGACTGTTAAGTATGCTGTTCCTTATCTGAAAAAACAAGGAGGTTCGATTGTCATTACATCGTCGATTAATGGCACCAGAAGTTTCAAGAAAGTTGGCGCCACAGCTTACGCTTCCAGCAAAGCGGCCCAAGTAGCTTTAGCGAAAATGCTGGCGCTAGAGCTTGCTCCCAGCCAAATCAGAGTCAATGTTATCTGTCCGGGCGCGGTGGTGACTGCCATTGGGGAAAGCACGGTTAAGCGCCATCTTGATGACATTCCACTCCCGCCTGATGCCATTCAAGACCTGATTCCTTTGACGGATAATACCCCCGGTTCTAGCGAAGAAATCGCCCAATTAGTTTTATTTTTAGTATCCGATGCGTCCAGCTTTATCACAGGCACTGAAGTGTGGATTGATGGTGGTGGTTCTTTGATTTAAAATCTGATATAGCGGTTATTAGTCACATGAGGTATATCTTTAAAGCTAAAAACCTTTCCACTAAAGAAATTCAACATACCTTACTATAGCGAGAAAGGCTATAGGTTGCGATTAATTCTTTGAATCGGCCGGACGTAATTTGTATTAGCTCTGACCCAGCAGCGAAATCGACTGAATGAAGTACCAACCCATAGCCAAGGTTTTCCCCGCCGATCAAGAGAAATTCCAACAGTATCAAATCTTTCTCCAGTTGGCATAATCCTATCAACTGGCAACTCAAGCATATCCAGTCGGTTACTTTGACCAGTCCTATCTTGGCAGCGAACATTCAAACCTTCGGGATCTACGGCTTCCCACACCCAAGGCATGACTCCACTATTTCCGTTGACAATGCGGTAGTCTCCATTTTTGTCAGCCTCCGGATATGCGCTGGGATTTTGAACTTCGAGCAAGGGGGTAGCGACGGTTCCACCAGAAAAAGAAGGAAAGAAAACTCCGGCCGTGAAGATTAGATTAATCACAAGATTTTTGAACATAAGATTGCCCGCAAACTGATAAATTCTATTTACATATAGCCTTTCTCACCCTAGTGAGGTATGTTTAATCCCTCGATTGTCAAGCTTTTGATCTCCAAGGATATACCTCACCTGACCAAGCACCCCTATATGATATCTCAACAAATAAGTGACGTAAACGCCATAAATTTAATAAATATTCCCAAGCCTCCAGTGTTTGACAGCACTTTGCAATATCTGCGGCAGCCACTTATCGTACTGAGGATAAACAGGCAAACGCTGCACAACTTGCCATCCCGATGCTGCTAAAATTTCTGTTAAAGTTGGGTGTTGCAGGTGAGGATAATCGGGATTAACTTCATCCCGCGGCCCAATTCCTCCTAAATCTCTAGCACCTGCTTCTAAACAAGCCAGCAATATGTCTGGCTGTGCAACTAAATTTGGCGGAATTTGCAACCTGATTTCAGATGGTAAAATGCTGCGGGCGATCGCAATTACTTCGGGCATTTTTGTAGAATCAAAAACTTCACCGTCCCAACTTTGCTGATTTCCCGGACTGTGTGGCTGGAGGATAACTTCTTGAATGTGATTGTAACGCGAATGAATCCGGGCGATCGCCTCTAATGTCTCAATCCAATCGGCCTCACTTTCCCCAATTCCCAGCAGCAAACCAGTTGTGAACGGAATCTTTAATTTCCCAGCCCATTCTAACTGTTGCAGCCGCAGCGCCGGCACTTTACTCGGTGCGTGCCGGTGAACAGTTTGTAACAAATGTGGGGCAAGTTGTTCTAGCATCAGCCCCATCGATACATTTACCTTTTTTAACTGTGCCATCTCCTCAAAGCTGAGCGGCCCCACATTAGTATGCGGCAAAAATCCCAGAGCAAGTGCCAGTTCGCACAAATCGTAAATCCGCTGCAACCAAGCTTTTCGCCGTTGACTGTGAGGGTGTACCTCGCCACTGAGAATGAGAATTTCAATTACACCTTGAGTTTGCAACAGCAAAAGCTGTTTTTCGGCGGATGGTAGTGTCAGCCAAGGACTTTGCAGGGGTTCTGCCCGAAAATTGCAATAGGTGCAGCGGTTAAAACACTCGTAAGTGGGAACCAGAGTATAAGCAGGGCTGTAGGTGACGGTGCGGGACATTCCTTGGGACTTTTATCGATCGGACTTGCGCAACAACATATATCTGTGCAGTGCGAGTTTTGCGGTTGGCGATCGCAACCCTTCATCTATCTTAACACGGACGCCAGTCCCGAATCTCGTTGCCCCGGTAGATTATGAACATTCTTCTTCTCGTTCGATCGCCCACAAATTCCGTCTTCTGCTTTTAAACTCCCCATACAGCAAGCCTTGTGGCTTTATATAAGCCTTGCTTATGATAACTATAATAAAAAATGTGCTTAAAAGTCCTTTACAAACTGAAATAAAAGCTTTATGTTTATTTACATGGCGGAACACAAAGCCGTCACGAACATTGACAACCAAATACAGCAATCATAAACACATGACAACCACTTTACAACAGCGCGAAAGCGCCAATCTGTGGGAACAGTTTTGTAACTGGGTAACATCCACCGACAATCGCATTTATGTAGGTTGGTTCGGCGTCTTGATGATTCCTACCTTGCTAACTGCCACCATCTGCTACATCATCGCCTTCATCGCTGCTCCTCCTGTGGACATCGACGGCATCCGCGAACCTGTTGCAGGTTCCTTAATGTTCGGTAACAACATCATCACAGGTGCTGTTGTTCCTTCTTCAAACGCGATCGGCTTGCACTTCTACCCAATCTGGGAAGCAGCTTCTCTCGATGAGTGGTTGTACAACGGCGGCCCTTACCAATTGGTAATTTTCCACTTCCTGATCGGTGTATTTTGCTACATGGGTCGTGAATGGGAATTGTCTTACCGCTTAGGTATGCGTCCTTGGATCTGCGTCGCTTACTCTGCACCAGTTGCAGCAGCAACCGCAGTATTCTTGATTTACCCGATCGGACAAGGTTCCTTTTCTGACGGTATGCCCTTGGGTATCTCCGGCACATTCAACTTCATGATCGTGTTCCAAGCTGAGCACAACATCCTGATGCACCCGTTCCACATGTTGGGAGTAGCTGGTGTTTTCGGCGGTTCTTTGTTCTCTGCCATGCACGGTTCTTTGGTAACATCTTCCTTGGTTCGTGAAACAACCGAAACCGAATCGCAAAACTACGGTTACAAATTCGGTCAAGAAGAAGAAACCTACAACATCGTCGCAGCTCACGGCTACTTCGGTCGTTTGATTTTCCAATACGCTTCATTCAACAACAGCCGTTCTTTGCACTTCTTGTTAGGTGCATGGCCAGTA
>NZ_JANMZH010000369.1:0-2488 GCF_031383065.1 Microcoleus sp. OTE_8_concoct_300
GGCAACTGCTCCGCGAGCGTGCAAGTCGGTCAGTTGATTGCCAAACGCTGTTCCAGCGCTGGCATAGTCAAAGTCGTATTCGATCGCGGAGGCAACCTCTATCACGGTCGTGTCAAAGCCCTTGCAGAAGCAGCTCGCGAAGCCGGGTTAGACTTTTAGAGGAGGTAATGGGTAGCGGGTAATGAGTAATTAAAAAGTCAAAAGTCAAAAGTTGAAAGTTAAAAGGCAAAATCCAGATTTCTTCTATTTTTACTTTTTACTCAAACAATTACCACTTGCCGATCGCCTTTCACCAATTACTAATTCCCACAGGACAAAACTATGGCAGAACAAAAAGAACAGCGCACCAAGAAAAAAAGCAGCGGCAACAAAACGCGCGAAAAAGAATCCGAATGGCAAGAGCGGGTCGTTCAGATCCGGCGCGTTACCAAAGTAGTTAAAGGCGGTAAAAAACTCAGCTTCCGCGCCATAGTCATTATTGGCAACGAACGCGGTCAAGTTGGAGTGGGAGTAGGTAAAGCTAGCGACGTAATCGGTGCCGTTAAAAAAGGCGTCGCTGACGGCAAAAAGCACCTAATTGAAGTCCCCCTCACCAAAGCTAACTCCATCCCTCACCCCATCAACGGTGCAGGCGGCGGAGCCAAAGTCATGATGCGCCCGGCCGCTCCGGGAACCGGGGTAATTGCAGGGGGAGCAGTGCGAACTGTTCTCGAACTAGCAGGAGTCCGCAATATCTTAGCCAAACAGCTAGGTTCCGGAAATCCCTTAAACAACGCCCGAGCCGCAGTCAATGCTCTTTCCACCCTCCGCACCTTGTCCGAAGTTGCTCAAGAGCGCGGAATTCCAGTAGAAAACCTCTACGGTTAGGGCACGCGAGAATGGGAAACTGTAAGTTTTGAGTGTTAAGTGCTTGCGTTGAAAATAAAAAAATCCGCAACTTAAAACTCACGCACTCAAAACTACTGTGTACCACCTCTCTAAATACCAATTACCAATTACCAATTACTAAAACTATGAGATTGCAAGACGCCCGACCCAAAGCAGGCTCCCAAAAGCGCCCCCGACGCTTGGGCAGAGGTATTTCTGCCGGTCAAGGCGCGAGCTCCGGCAAAGGGATGCGCGGTCAAAAATCTAGAGCCGGTAGCGGCACTAGACCGGGTTTTGAAGGAGGTCAAAATCCTCTCTACCGCCGTCTCCCCAAGTTGAAAAGCTTCCCTCTAGTGAACCGGAAAGAGTACACTACCATTAATGTAAGTAAATTAGCATCGCTGCCAGCAAACACAGAAGTTACTCTCACCTCTTTGATCCAAGCAAAAATTGTCACCACAGACGACGGACCGCTGAAAATTTTAGGAGATGGCGAACTGAATGTGCCTTTGCAAGTCCGCGCCTCGGCTTTTACCGCAGGTGCTCGCACGAAAATTGAAGCTGCAGGCGGAAGTTGCGAATTAGTTGCGTGAAGATTTGAGGTTTGAGAGGAGGTCCAAATCTCAAATCCTCAAGCTTGCTATCAGAAAATGATTTAGTCGAAAATCCCAAATCTAAAATCCCAAATCGTAACTATGGACGTTAGTAGAGAAAAAGCGCCAACTGCACAAGAGACGTTCATGCAGATGGCTCAAGCTGCGGGTTTACGAGGCCGCATCCTCGTAACCATTGGCTTACTGATTTTAGTCCGCCTGGGTGTCCACTTGCCAGTCCCCGGCATCGATCGAGTCGCCTTTGCCCAAAACGTCCAAAATAGCCCTCTAATTGGCTTTCTGGATTTGTTCTCAGGAGGCGGCTTGTCAGCTTTGGGGATTTTCGCGCTGGGGATTTTGCCCTACATTAATGCTTCAATTATTGTGCAACTTCTAACTGCGGCTCTGCCAAGTTTAGAAGACTTGCAGAAAAATGAAGGGGAAGCAGGGCGGCGCAAGATTTCTCAAATTACTCGCTACGTTTCTTTGGGTTGGGCAATTCTGCAAAGCGTTGGCATTGCGATTTGGGTCAGCCCTTTTGCTCAAGCTCCGGCGCCTTTATTCATAGCACAAACTGCTTTGGCCCTGACTGCAGGCTCGATGTTTGTCATGTGGATATCGGAAGTGGTGACGGAGCGCGGCATCGGGAACGGAGCGTCGCTGCTGATCTTTATCAACATTGTGTCGGTTTTGCCGCGTTCTTTGGGACAAACTTTTGAATTGGCTCAAAGTGGGGACACGCAAGTTGTCGGCCGTGTAGTCGTTCTGCTGCTGGTCTTTTTGGTGACGATTGTCGGGATTGTTTTTGTTCAGGAAGGTACTCGCCGCATTCCGATTATTTCGGCCCGCCGCCAAGTCGGCCGCAAAGTTTATCGGGAAAGCCGGAGCTATCTGCCCCTGCGCTTGAATCAAGGCGGAGTGATGCCGATTATTTTTGCATCTTCGGTTTTGATTGTGCCTTCTTTCCTCGCTCAGTCTCTCAATAACCCGTTTTTGGTTCAAGTTGCTAATGTTTTGAGTCCGAACGG
>NZ_JANMZH010000404.1:0-3305 GCF_031383065.1 Microcoleus sp. OTE_8_concoct_300
ATCAGGTCAAGGTTTTGTTGATTACGTCCTCTGGGGCGATGATGGTAAACCTCTGGCAGTCGTAGAAGCCAAGCGCACCCGAAACGACCCCCGCATCGGGCAACAACAGGCTAAGCTATATGCCGATTGCCTAGAAAACCAATTTAATCAGCGTCCAGTAATTTTCTACTCTAACGGTTACGAGCATTGGCTGTGGGATGATACTAATTACCCACCGCGACAGGTGCAAGGATTTTATAAAAAAACTGAATTACAATTACTTATACAGCGCCGAGCTACCCGTAAATCTTTAGCAGCAGGCACAATTAACCCCACCATTGCCGAACGCTATTATCAAACTCGTGCCATCCGCCGCATTACTGAAGCCTTAGAGACTGATAAAGACCGCAAAGCCCTGATAGTTATGGCGACTGGTGCAGGCAAAACCAGAACCGCGATCGCCTTGGTCGATCTGCTGATGCGTTGTAACTGGGCTAAACGGGTTCTATTTCTAGCAGATCGTGTAGCTTTGGTAAATCAGGCAATCAATGTATTTAAGAAACATCTCCCCGATGCCGCGCCAGTAAACTTAGTTACAGAAAAAGATACTGAAGGACGAGTATTTGCTTGCACCTATCCAAGCATGATGAGATTAATTAATGATACTCCTGACGGTCAGCGTCGTTTTGGCGTAGGGCATTTTGACCTAATTATTATTGATGAAGCTCACAGATCGGTTTTTCAGAAATACCGCACAATTTTCAACTACTTTGATTCTGTCCTGCTAGGGCTAACCGCTACACCAAAGGATGAAATTGACCGCAACACTTACGGGCTCTTTGACTTAGAGAATGGCGTACCTACCGATGCTTACTCGCTTGAAGATGCCGTAAAGGATGGTTATCTAGTCCCGCTTAAAGCAATATCAGTGCCGCTTAAGTTCCAGCGACAAGGCATTAATTATGGTGAACTCTCTGAATCCGAAAGAGAAGAATGGGATGCGCTTGAATGGGATGACGAAGGAAATGCCCCTGAGCGCGTAGAAGCAGAAGCAGTCAACAAATGGTTATTCAATAAAGATACCGTGGATAAGGTGCTAGAGCATCTGATGACTAGGGGGTTAAAGGTTGCTGGGGGCGATCGTCTCGGCAAAACCATTATTTTCGCTAAAAATCAAGATCATGCAGAATTTATTGCTGAACGGTTCAACGCCAACTACCCACACCTTAAAGGTGAGTTTGCCCGCGTCATTACCTTCAAAACCACCTATGCTCAAAGCCTGATTGATAACTTTTCCCAAAAAGATAAAAAACCTTATATTGCAATCTCAGTGGATATGCTCGACACTGGGATTGACGTGCCAGAGGTAGTTAATCTGGTGCTGTTCAAAATTGTTCGCTCCAAAACTAAGTTCTGGCAGATGATAGGACGAGGTACGAGGCTATGTCCTGACTTATTTGGACTAGGGCAAGATAAACAATTTTTTTACCTGTTTGATTATTGCCAAAATTTAGAGTATTTTCAACACAACTCAGAGACTGTTAATGCACCAATAACTAAATCATTGGGTCAGCAACTGTTTACCGCTCGATTAGAAATAATCGGAGAGCTAGATAAAAGACAACCTGGAACTCAACCAATTAATCCAGCAAAACTGAGCCAGCTTCAAGAGTATCAAGTAACCTCTAAAGAACCCAGTACAGATGCAGAATTGCGCCAGGAACTAGCCAATTTACTCAATACCGAAGTGGCAGCTATGAATACTGAAAACTTCATAGTGCGACCTAAACAACGATTCGTAGAGAAATATGCTAATTCCGCAGCATGGGCATCGTTATCGATCGATGATTTTATGGAACTTAGTCAAGAAATAGCTGGTTTGCCATCCCAATTGGAAACAGAAACAGAAGAAATAAAAAGATTTGATGTTCTGATGCTGAAGTTACAATTAGCAATCCTGCGCTCTGACTCTACATTTAAGCGTTTACAAGAACAGGTGAAGTCACTTGCAGGACTGCTAGAGGATAAATCTGCCATTCCTTTCGTGCAAGAACAGTTAACTTTGATTCAGGATGTACAAACCGATGAGTGGTGGCAAGATGTGACATTACCAATGCTGGAGGTGTTACGCAAACGCCTACGAGGGTTAATAAAGCTGATTGAGAAACAAAAACGCCAACCCATTTACACCGACTTTGAGGATGTAATGGGGGATGAAATAATAGTAGAGTTGCCTGGTTTTACAGCATTAGATAACTTTGAGAAGTTCCGTGCTAAAGCCAGGGCTTTTTTGCGATCGCATCAAGATCATGTGGTCATCTTTAAGCTACGGACTAACAAACAGCTCACTCCATCCGATTTATCGGAGTTAGAGAAGATATTGCTAGAAAACAAATTAGGCGTAGAGGAGGATATAGACCGTGCTAAAGAAGAGTCGCATGGGTTAGGCTTATTCGTCCGTTCCTTAGTAGGCCTCGATCGGGAGGTAGCCAAGCAGGAATTAGCTAGGTTTATATCTGGTAAAAATCTTAACTCCAATCAGATTGAATTTGTGAATATGATTGTGGAGTACCTAACCGCACATGGCGCAATGGATGCAGCAATCCTCTATGAATCCCCATTTACAGACATTACGCCACAGGGGCCAGAGGGATTATTTACCTCGACTCAGGTAGATGAATTATTTTCTATTCTTGAAGAAGTTTCTACACGGGCTGCTGCATAAGGCACAGCAGTAAAACCTGGGCCGTTACAAATAATCTGGGTTGAAGCACAATTGTGATTGCAGTAAAACCTGGCTTTTGGTGTGGAGGAACGCGGGGAGTGGGAGTTTCCCCCGCCCTTGAATGTTTAAAATCCAAGATAGCCAGCGATCGCCCAAGTCGCTATGGAGAATAACCGTTGTTGCTAAAACTAACAAAAACGGGATTTTTAGTAGTGCAGTCTAAAAAAGTGTACGTCCAAGTTCACCCCCACCCTGCCACTTTTCCTGAGTCGGAGCACAAACGCGCCACAGTCCAATCCCTCCACCGCCCACAAGGAGCAACACGAGCAATAACCAAGGGGACGATCGCCGACAAGAAGCGGACTCTGAATGGATTTGTAGATTGGTGTTTGAAGAAGGTTGTAATTCAGATGATTCCATAGTTTACTCATGATTTATCGCCAAGGAGTTTTGCTATCAACCACCAGTAGTTAGCTGATAGCAAAATGTTGAGAAATCAAGCATTTGAAACAAAAATCTGTTTCTCTGCTTCAGAAACAAAAAATGCGAGTATAATTATTCCACGTTTACCCAAAAATCAGCCGTGACAATTTGACCATTA
>NZ_JANMZH010000406.1:0-3187 GCF_031383065.1 Microcoleus sp. OTE_8_concoct_300
TCACGACAGCAGCCTCTTTGCTCAAAACATTTTCTCTGTCGTTCAAGAACTGCCTTACAAATACCACTATCAAGGCGAACAAATCTTTTCCTTCCGTCCAGATATCTGCCTCTTTGTCAATGGCATTTACCTCGGCTACAGCGAATTAAAATCTAACCTCAGCAACCAAACCGCCCGTAAAAATGGACGGGGTAAAGTCATCAAAAACTATTTTGGTGCTGTGCGAGCCTATCACGATGCTTTTGATAAAAATGCTGACCTCAGCGACAAAGACAAAGACTCTTACCGCAAAGACTTCCTCAAAATTTTTGAAAAAGCCATTCACATCACCACCACCGACATTGCCGAAACCTACGTCATTCGGACGCTCTCTGACTATTTTGACGATATCCTCACCACCTGCCGCGAAGGGAAGTTCGATCGCGAAGAGTACGAAAAGAAAGTTGTCAAAGCTTTCAAACCCTATCCGCTTCTAAATCCTGACGGTAACAAAAAAGGCAAACTCAAAGAACTCTTCACCGCTCACTACGGCAAAAGCTTCATTGAAAAAGAAATTCTCTACTACAACTTCATTGAGCGGGATGTTTATGTGGTCAATGGCAAAAAGGAACTCAAAAGCGAAATTGGACACCTAATTTCGCCTCGCCCCAAACAAAAATTTGGCACTGATAAAATTCTGGCTAAAATTGACGAGTTTTTGGAACATGAAGCCGAAGACGACTACTTTATTCACCAGTTAGAACAGCAGTTAGCCCACGTCTCCACCGCCAAACGTCACGAACTAATCCAAAAGCGCAAAACTTACGAGAACAACAAAAACGTCTATTCTCTTCTGCTGCAATATGCCGCTGGCTTTGGTAAATCCAACATCATTGGGTGGACAGCCCTGCAACTCAAAGATTTACGTCGCGACGGTCAATATGTCTACGACAAAATCATGATTGTGGTCGATCGCCTACAACTCCGCAGCCAGATCGACTCGAAAATGCTCAACATGAACATTGACAACCGAATGTACATTGAGGCCAACAACAAAAAAACCTTCCAACAAGCCCTTCAGTCCGATACCCGCTTAGTCATTGTCAACCTGCAAAAATTCGGAGCTGTGGAGGAAATACTTGACTCTGACACCCTACAAAAACTCACCCAACTCCGCATCGTCTTTCTAATCGACGAGATCCACCGCTCCAACAGTGGCGAGCAACACGAAGAAATGGTCAATATCTTTGACCAACTGCAAACCCCGTTTGACAAAGAGGCTCTATACAACCAAACCCGCACTAAGAAAAACCTGATTATTGGCTTTACTGCTACCCCCGACGATCGCACCCTGGCACGCTTTGGCGAATTTAGCGGCTATGCTGAAAGTGAAAAACTCTGGGTTCCCTTCGACTCTTACACCATGAAAGAAGCCATTGAAGATGGCTTTATTCTCAATTCCCTCAAAAATATTGTCCCCGTCGCCTCTAAAATGCTATTCGGCCTCCCTCGCAACGAACTAGAGGGCTTCACCGAACCTAACTACAAAGACGCTGATAAAAAGCAAATTTATGAAAACCGCGATCGAATTGGTGCGATCGCCCAATATGTTGCCGATTTGCTGGTGAAAGATGTCTATCGGCAAATCCGAGGCACAGGGAAAGCCATGTTAGCAGTATATTCGATCAAAGCGGCGATCGCTTACAAACAAGCTGTAACACAAAATTTTTACGAACTAATTAAAGAGCAGAAATATGCCAAATATGCTGAGGCTCCCATTCATATTGTTTACTCCAGCAACCAAGACGAACAAAGTGCAACCGGGCTAAATGATGGACTCACAGAAGAAAAAGTTTTAGAAAGCTTCGCTCTCAAGAAAAATGGCTTAATTATTGTTGTAGCCAAGTTGCAAACAGGGTTTGATGAAAAAAGATTACACACCTTATTCTTAGATAAAGAAATTAAGGGCATTGCTGCGATCCAAGCTATCTCGCGGGTGAACCGCACAGCCAAATATAAAAATGACTGTAAAATTGTGGACTTTTCCTATAACAATGTCAATGTGCAAAATATCAAAGACGCCTTTGAGCATTTTTCTGATGTTGTTGTTAGTGACTTTGACCCTTTCAGCGATGAACGAGTTTTAGACATTCTGTTCGCTGAGCTAAAAAAGTCTGATGTTTACCAACAATTCTTTAATATCTTCCTGAGAATCTTTAATGATGATGCAAAGCGGAACAATCCTGCCAACTATTTTGATTTAGAGAGCAGCATTGAAAAACACATCAATGCCAACCCCAATCATACCGCTGATACAAAAACAAAAACTGCCCAATATTTCACCATTCTCAACCGTATTGAGTATGTGATTGCTTTAGATAAGAAGTATAGCGAGCCTAGTTTTCTAGAATTTCTGCATCTGTTCAACACCCTCTACAATAGACTGTACCGTATTAGTGAGGTAAAAGATGCGATCGAGGTTTATTTCGATAATCAAATCGGTATTATCGAGGTTGAAACTCAGGAGCCAGAGGCGAAAAATAATAGACTAACCAAGGTTGCTAAAGCTAAAGAACCTAATAGTACGGTATATCAATTTGACATTCTAGCAATTATCGAAGCCCGTAACGAGCAAGAAGATTTAAAGGGAGAACTAATTAAAGAGTTTGAATCAAAGATTAGCGACTTATTTGAATACGTGCGAAATTCTGACAACGGTAAACGTTTGATTGTGAAAATTAAGTCAAATGTTTCCGAAGCTGAGAGATATGATGAGTTCGCCAAAATTTATCGTACTTACAAAGCTTTAAATCGCAGAAAAGTAGGGGAGAACTTTTTTAAAGAAACTGAAGACCTGATTGATAAGCTTTGCGATGATTTTGAAATGACGGTTCGTAATGCTAATGAGCAGAGTATTTAAGCACTAAGAGTGTCGGAGTCAGGTTGTTATGGAGTAATGACGTTAGTGCGATCGAAGTTCCCAAACTTAACATCGGCAAATTCGATCACACTAACGATTGATTCCATAGTTTACTCATGATTTATCGCCAAGGAGTTTTGCTATCAGCCACCAGTAGTTAGCTGATAGCAAAATGTTGAGAAATCAAGCATTTGAAACAAAAATCTGTTTCTCTGCTTCAGAAACAAAAAATGCGAGTATAATTATTCCACGTTTACCCAAAAATCAGCCGTGACAATTTGACCATTA